>RXJR01000004.1:60561-360561 GCA_003963305.1 Candidatus Melainabacteria bacterium
GGAGGTGGCGGCGGTGGAGGTGGAGGTGGTGGAGGTGGAGGTGGTGGTGGCGGCGGTGGAGGTGGTGGTGGAGGTGGAGGTGGAGGTGGTGGGGGTGGGGGTGGTGGCGGCGGTGGCGGCGGTGGTGGCGGTGGTGGTGGTGGTGGTGGTGGTGGTGGTGGCGGCGGAGGCGGTGGCGGCGGCGGCTTCACCTGTACTTCAGGAGGAGGAGGAGGTGGTGGTGGTACATAATCCGCAGGGGGTAAATCCGACAACCCCTCAGCCGCGCATGTTTGTCCAGTATTAACGGAAGTCTCGTAGTGCCCACTGAGGTTGATTCCTTGCAACGAATCAGCGCAAACCTCGGTTCCGGTCGCTGAATTACCGAATGCGCGCCCGTTCTCGTCAACGTTGTACGAGTAAACAACACCGTCCTTTGTCTGAATCTCTTTGAACCTGAAATCATTTGGATTGGCGCTGTCGTGATTGTACTTAGCCATCCTGTATTCGATTTCTTTGAGAACGACATTGTAAGCGTCTGGATTCTTATCAAATTCAGATTGTATAGATGCGGCCTGCTGTTTCAATTCAGGATTAACAGTAGCGAGAAGCTTACTTACATCCGAATTAATCTGAGTCGCAACACCTGCGTCTAGCCCAGCCAATTGCTTCACGAGATCAGCCTTAGCCTTCTCCACAGCCTGTTGATCCGTCGACATCATCTGAGTATCTATGTCTGCTCTGATTTGAGCCGCGATAGCAGGCGGAACGCCTTCGAGTTGTTTGTTGATATCAGCATTGGTGGCTGCTACAAGCTGTGGATTATCGCTAATCAACTGTTCGCGTTTCAATTTTAACTGAGCCAGGGCTGCATCTTTATCTTGCCCTAAGAATGGCTCATCATGCCTTCCTCCATTACTCAGAAGTGCATCTATCAGGTACAACTGACTTTTTGCATCCAATGTTTGCAACTGATAAACTTTGCCATCAGACCCAGTAGTAGTCATCTTGGACTGATCGTCGCCATACAAAGCTTGATTCAACATAGCAGCAGCAGCATACTGCTCAAAGCCCGTGCCGGCTTTGATATCCATGCATCCAATGCCTGAAATATTGGCTTGTTCGGCAGCAGCAAGACGTTTCCATTGATGCTTCTCATGACAGATATCATGCAATTGCTGACTGTCTGCATCATATTTGCTCAGATAATTTTCGTAAGTGTTATACAAACCTTGATCGTTGAAATGAATCACACCGTCTTTGTCAACAGTTGCGCCTCCATTTTTCTGCGCATCGGCAAGCAGCTTGTTCGCAGCGGAATAGTTACTATAGGCGTCCCGATACAAAGCTGCTTCGGCAGGAGTTGTATTTTTGGGAACGTCCGCAGACATCGGTGCATCGCCACCATCACTTGGTCCTGGCATATTCAATTCCTCGGCTGGTAAGGGTTCTCAGAGCAAAAGCAGAAGCAACAGCAGAAGCTCCCCTGTTGGGTCGCATCAGGCATTGCTCGTTTGTGCAATCTGTTGCCAGTGGCAACTCCGTTAACCTAGCGGGTGTATGTAGAAAAATTGGGTAACGACGAGGGAAAAATACGCGTCTACGCGAAAAGCTTGCGACTTGCTCCCTAGCGCTAGCTGCTCCAGACATGCCTCCGGAAGCGAATTTTCGGCAGGGCAGACGGTTTCAGCACATAAACAGCTTTGATACAAAACCTCTGTAGATTTCTGTGCATGGAGACCGAAGGCGTTATGCAAAACCAAGCCAACAGGCTTAAGGAGTATCAAATGGCTGCACATGAACTCGATAACCAGGCTGAACGTATGGAATCACGCGTAACAAGCAATATCTCTTCACTGGCGCCGGAACTGCTCCAAAACAACTCAATTCGTCAGATCAATAAAGCCGAAGCAGCAGCAACGATTACTAACAATGGATTTCCGCAGCTCGAACTATTTGATAGCGGCTCCTCAATGATGAAAGCCGATAGTTCAACAAACACGCTTAAATTTGCCAGCAAATACGAAACAGGTGAAGAACTAGCCAGCCCAAGAGAGCTGAGACAAGTCGGACTGAAGCCTGAAAACGTCAAACACACAGTTGCTAAGGAAGACGGCGGTTGGACCGACGAGAAGACAACAGTTAAATATCCCAATGGCGTTGAAGTCACTGTAGAAGGTCGAACCAAACACACAGACGGTGGACGCGACGTTGTAATGAATCCCGAAGTAAGCGTGAAGTTGCCTAAGGGCTATACCAGAGACAAAGACGGGGAAATCAAAGACGAACACAATATAATCGTCGGAAAAATTGATGAAGACGGCACAGTCACGATGAAAGTCAAAGATGCGCAAAACGGACACGACAGTCAATATGTCACTCAAAGCCCAGCTGGCGTCTCTGAAACACAAGTTTTCGAACACAAAAACGGAACTGGCTTACTCGATCGCCTGAAAAAATAGTCGCTGGATAAAAGTTGAGAAGAGGCTAAATCGCTCGGGTCGAAATGACTCGAGCGATTCCGCAACGGGAAGAATCACCAGTAACGCGAAGAGTCTTGAATGGTAGTACCGCCGCTGCGGAAGCGACTGGCAGCCCCGCTGTCTCCAGCGGCCTCGGCATCTCGCGCACGTCGTTCCGAATCAGATATACCCTCCGGTTGATAGCTACTGGATGACGATGATGATGATGATGACGAAGTAACGTGCCCGAAATCGCGCGCCATCTGCCCTGAAAGCAAATACTGAACTGCGGCTCTATCTTCAGCAATCATTTTCGCCTGATCGTTATCGGCGTATCTTCCGATATGACTCAATAGTGATTTTGCTTTCTGACGCACAGACGCCTGTCCACCGGTTGTACGAAGAGCTGCTTGCAAACTTCGTCTTGCCTCAACATAACGCCCTTCCGAACACGCACGAGTAGCCATTAAATACTCCCACACAGGGTTATTAGGCTCAAGCTTGCTCATTACTCTCCAACAGTTCATCAGCATGTTCAGAGCTTCTGAATGCTCCCATCCGCCACCAGGATCTTCGTGCTGCATTTCCTGGCGTGCGGCAACAGTCAGGCAGGCAACAGCACGACGACCAAGGGCCGCCTGAAAGCCGCGTGATGCAGTCGGATCATTTCTCTCGATACAATCGTTTTCCAGTATGCCGTAATAGGCCTCTCCAGCACTCCGATAGTTGCCGCTGGCTTCCATACTTCTGGCTTGCTGCACCTCTCCCACTAATCGAGCCGATTGCGCTGAGACTGGAAAAGCAGTTGTAAATGGTATCAAAAACGATACCAGCGATATTAGAAAATTTGCCTTCGGAAACTTGTTTCTCATTTAGAACACCGCCCGAAATTCACGTTTTCGCATACCGCCACCGGCCATTTTTGCCAGCCCTGGCAAACCAAATCGCTCTGCGTCATCTGCTGCAGGCGGCAACGGGAAATTATCTATTAACAGCGAGTGCGCATCTCCACCGCCCATAAATCCAGCTCCAGGAACCGCACCCGATAAATTGCCTCCAGCCATCCCCGCAACAAGCCGTCCTAAGCCCGACCCGCTGCCCGGAGATTGTCCACCGCCGGCGCCACCCATGGATGGCGGATAGAACGAGGTCTCGTAATTGCTGTTAGAAGGATAAGGCTGGTAATTCGAAGAATTGCCAGAAGGTGCCACAATATCCGCAGCAGCGCCTACGACGGGCGCGACACTTTTGAAAAACTGCTTCAACTTCGAAGAGCTGTGCTTCGTTTCTTTTGCAGCACCAGATAGCGTTACCGATGCCGCATCAGTAGCTCTTTGCCCGCTTCCTGAAGCTGACCAATCGTTGGCAGGTTTCGCCGAAGTTCCTGCTATGCCGCCCCCAGTCGCCACTGTAAGTGGTGCTATAGCGGAGGCGCTGGTGTCGCCGGAAACGCGGTTCCATTCAGTGCGTCCCAATTTGCTGCTCACCGTGACAAACTTATCTGTACCGCTAAATGAATAAGATCCGCTATCAGACCCAGACTTAGATGACTTCATCCACTGACCATCACTGGCATTTAACGTGCCCGTCTCAGTGAAAGACCCGGAAGGTCCCTGCTTTGTCCATGTACAGGCGCCGCCGAAACGAATATCCCAACGCACTGTGCCATTACCGGCATTGGTCATCCATGAACCAATCAACGCTTTATCAAACGCAAACGATGGCTGAGAGCAACAGATGCTCATCATGCAAGTCAAAAGCAGCAGCTTCAGTGCACGCACCGGATTTAATCCACTATTGAGTCGTCTCTGCCCTAATTATACTGTCAATCCAGCTTACAATTCCCCCATGGAGAAGCCACACGAAATTGAGCCTGAACTGGAACGTAAACCTCCCCGCCGCGTAGTCAATCGTGATGGCAAGTGGGGCAGCGTGCGTCCATGGCTGATCTTTCTTGTGCCTCACGTTTGGATAGCCGTCGTAGCACCTTTTGCCTGGTTTGTTATCTATTTGAATGCGGTCGCAGTCCAACCGATATCAGCAACGGTAGTCAGTCACCACGAACACCAGTCGAGAAAGAAACCCTTATATTCAATTACCTGTTCAATTGTGTCGGGTGGTGTGACCAAACAAGGAGATTGCCACGTCAACGAGACACAATATAAGTCATTACAAGACGGCGACAGAATCACAGTGTACGCATTACCGTGGCTGCCAATCTTTTCGCCACGCCTCGAGAAAGACACCGAAAAACAACTTGGAATTCTTGCATTCGTTAGCGTCTGGTGCTTAGTCTGGTGCGGTTGCTGTTTTTCGCTTGTCTACGCAGTACTTGTGCAACCGCTTCGTTCCAGATTTCTGACCCGGCATGGAACACCAATTACAGGAACCTTGATTGACCTGAAGACAAGCCGAGGGCGAAGCAATGCCATTTACACTGTCACTTATTCTTACCAGATCAAATGTTTAGAAAAGAAAACCAATAGAACAATCACAGGCACATTTACCCACGAATTCAAAATAAGGAACTCCGATTATCAATCGGCTCTTTTGCTGAAGGGGCAACAAGTAACCGTTCTGATTGATGAAAAAAACCCGGAAAAGAGTATTCTGTATGCGTTTAGCGATTACAGAGCAGTCAATTAACAGGTCGGCACATCGCTTGTATAATGGGGTGACAAAAATAAGTGCCCAATGGAAACAGACACAAAAGAAGCCATCGCCCTGAACTGTGAAACCTGCCTCCGCCCGGTTGCGGAGGCGGGCGTAAAATCTGTTAGTCAATGGGTCTCATTTTGTAAGTGCGGTCGAACCTACGCACCAAACAATCAGTTTGTCATCCCAATTTGCAACAAGTGCAAAATGCGTGTTATGACAAATTCACAGCGGCGCGTGCCCGGTATTTTTGTCTGCAATTGCGAATCACCAGACGCAAAGAACGTGCCGAATTTTCAAAGAGACAGAAGCAAACCGGAACCGGTGCAACTCGATTTGCAGTCAATCAACATAACGCCGGAAACTTTCCCGCTCGAACGATACATTCCAATTGCCATTCTCGGTTTGTCATCCAAATCAGATGTAATTCTTGCCAGAGACAAACAAACTGGCAACAAAGTCGCCGTTAAGTCCTTCAAAAAGATGACCCCAGGCTCGTTCGCCTTATTCGAGCAGGAAGCTAGAAAAGTCAAGAAACTAAGCCATAACAACATCGCTCGTCTTCTTGAAGCATTCATATATGAATCGAAGACACCATATCTGGTGAGCGAGTATAAAGATGGATTCAATATCGATCAGTATCTGGCTTTGCAGGGTTTTCCCAGCCCTGATGTCGTGGTCACGATTCTGATCAGCATCTGCGAAGCAATCATCTATGCTCAAAAGGAAAGTCTGCTGCACAGAAACGTTCGACCGGGTAATGTCATTTTTCTCGATGATATGAATTCCGACCCGTCGATTTCGTTGACCGATTTTAGTTTGCCAAAACTAAAAGAGAACGAAGAGCTGACGGAACCACGCGATGCGCTCTACATGTCAGCCGATCAAGCGCGAAACCTTGATCATGATGAACGGTCGGAAACCTATTCGATAGGATGCGTCGGATACACACTGCTGGCAGGTGTACCACCTTTTCAAGAAGGCAGCGCCCAGGATATCAAGAATTCGCACGCACTGAAGTTACCGAAGAGAATTTCATCGCTCAACTTTTCTCCCAATCGACCGAAAGACCTGGAAGAAGTAGTTGAACGTTGCCTGGAGAAGGATCCAAAAGTTCGATTTGATTCGATAGCCAAGTTGCTGGAAAGGCTGGAGGTCTTCCCGCGCCGGGAGAAAATGCAAATTGCGGCCATTGAGGCAGCAAAGAAGCGAAGAAAACTAATGAAGGCTGCCGCAGCCGGAGCGGGGTTAGCGGTTCTATCGCTAATTGGCTACCTGGCTCTCAATCATCACTAGCTAAAAGCCACCTGTTCGATCGCACTTCAAAACAGACCATCAAAACTGAAGGAACGACACATGACAAAAAACGCCAAATCGCAAACAGCAACCAAGGAAAACGATCAACAGGAAGGGCACAAACCATTTTCACCGAAGGTGCACGAGGCGGCGTATCTGAACAAACCACCGCACATGCGCACCACCAAGGACAGATATGAGTTTGGGCGAGCGCTGCGAGTAAAGTGTTCGCGTGAATCTCACGCTGAATATGAAATTGACCGACAGGGCCGAGACAATCCAATCGATGTTCTCGTTCAATCGAACGCCGGGCGAGTAGAAGAACTTCTACCGGTTCGATACGGGCGAATGCTGACCACGCCGTTCGCCTTCTTCCGTGGAGCAGCCATGATCATGGCAGACGATCTAGCCTCGACACCGTACACTGATTACGCGGTGCAAGCATCTGGCGACTGTCATCTCCTCAACTTTGGCGGATTCGCTACTCCAGAACGCAACGTGGTTTTTGACCTCAACGACTTCGATGAAACGTATCCGGCGCCATGGGAATGGGATGTCAAACGTCTGGCAGCCAGTTTTGTCATTGCCTCTGCTCACAACAAGCACGGTCGTGAAGATGGCATAGCTGCGGCAGAGAGAATGGTGGAGTGCTACCGACAGAAACTTTTTGAACTCTCTGAGCTTCCAGCGTTGCAGGCCTGGTACTCATATCTCGATTACAAGAAATTGATTGACATGACAGATGACAACAAATTGCGCAAACGTCGTCTGAAAGTTCTTGCGCAAGCAATGGACAGGGATCACTTCGCTGAGTTTGTCAAACTCGGTGAAGTCTCGGAAGGCGTGCCGAGAATCAAAGATCAACCTCCGCTTATCTACCATACGGAAGACAGCGACACCCCCGAGTACCTGGCACGAGTACAAAGAGCAATCGACCTCTACCGTCAATCACTGCCGGTAAATGTAAGAGTCTTATTCGACAGATACGAATACGCCGACAGTGCTCGAAAAGTGGTCGGCGTAGGCAGCGTTGGAACGATCTGCGCGATCGCACTATTTTTCAATGCAGAAAACGATCCACTCTTCCTTCAAATTAAGGAAGCGCGTCAATCTGTACTGGAACCGTATTCAACTTTCAAAACAACCCAGCCAAACGGAGCCCGGGTAGTAATCGGACAGCGCATCATGCAGTCGTCGAGCGATATTTTTCTCGGACACTACATTGGTGAAGACGGTAAACACTACTATGTGCGCCAATTGAGAGACACTAAAATCAGGCCCATGGTAGAAATATTCACGCCTGCCAACATGCTCAACTATGCACGAAATTGCGGCTGGGCACTGGCGCAAGCACATGCACGGTCTGGAGATGCAGCCATCATTGCGGGCTACATAGGCAAAGGGAAGAAGTTCCCTAAAGCAATTGGTGAATTTGCCAGTAAGTACAGCGATCAAAACGATTTGGACCACAAAGCCCTTATCGAAGCTATAAGAGAAGGCATTATCGAGGCGAATCCACTTTAGGGAGCCGATTCAGGCAGTGCAGCAAAGCCAGGCTTGCGAATGTTCAGCCTGGCAGCTCGTATCGCGCAGCTTGTACCACCAGTGAAAGCAGAGACCAGGAGGTTCATACGCTCCTGGTGAAAACTGCTTGGGTATAAGGTGTCTGGGCAAGTAGACTCTTATGTTTTGAATTATCGGAAAAAATTGTGGCCGAAATGTGTGGATGAACATTAAATGGTGAAGGGGCGCTTGGGAGATCCTAACGTTGCCCAAAGAACTCTCATCGGATATTTACAGTAGAAAGCTTTGATTGTTTAGCCCCTGTGGAGAAACAATCATGCGGAATCCCAGCCCACACAAAATTGTCAAAGTACTTTTGGCATGTCTTTTTTGGACACAGACACAAACAATCGCTCCGCTTGAGCTAAACGCAGCTACCGCAAGAAGCAGCGAAGCTTCCGGCGTTCGACACGACCGAGTGCGAAAAAATGTCAGATATTCGACTCAAAACCCATCATGCGTGGGTGACATATACATGCCGAGCGATCCAAAAGGTCCCGTGCATCCTGCCGTGGTCATAGTGCACGGTGGCGCCTGGCGCTCCGGCAGCAAAGAAGACTTCAACGCGGTTGAAGCATCAGAATGGCTGGCAAACAGCGGCTTCATAGCATTTAACATCAATTATCGCCTCACTAGCGAAGGCGGTGAATTTCCCAACAACATCTCTGATGTTGAACGCGCTGTCGAATATTTAGGGGCTAACTGCAAGGCTCTGGCAATCGATAAGAGCCGCATCGGTATTTTTGGGGCGTCAGCAGGCGGACATCTGGCTCTAATGACGGCTTATGCACCCCCCAGGCAAAAGTCGAAAAAATTGGTCAAAGCAGTCGTAGCTTTCTGCCCATTGACTGATCTCGCGGACATGCCGGTTGCCTTTGTCGTGCAATATTTGGGCTGCATAGTTGAGCAAGATGGTGAGACTTACGCCAGGGCTTCACCCGTCAGCTATATAAAAAATAGTGTTCCGACCATGCTTGTGCATGGCACGCGTGACAAAACTGTTCCAATTAGCCAGTCAATCAAGTTAGCAAGATTACTGAAACAGAACGAGACTAAAGTTGAATTTGTCAAACTTAGCGACGAAGACCACATGTTCAGCTTAAGAAACTCGCCGACTCGAATCATCGCTCTGAAAGATATGGTCGAGTTCTTCCAGCAGAATCTGTAATAAGCGGAGACGAAAAACCACCAGCCATTATTAACATGCAATTACAGTCTTACACGCGCTCTTTACAGTTCGATCAGTAACCTAATCACGGGCGCCAGACAGGAAACACTATGTTCATTCGAGATTGCAAACTATTGGCAATAATACTTACGTTCATATGCACGCAAATCAACTCGCATGCGCGCGCATCTGAGCCACCACCGCCAACAAAATCAGTACGTGCCCTTGTCGACGATAGCAGCAACGTTAGCAATCACTTTGGAGCTGCAGCCGACTACAACCTGCGCAACGGACAAATAGATCAAGCGCTCGAAACATCGAGAAAGGCGTTGAGGCGTGATCCTGACAATATAGAAGCCCATGTCTATTATGCAGAAGCGCTGGAACGGAAATTGGTGAGTCTCAAGGAAGCAGATCCGGACCTCATGAAAGAGTGCATAAGCGAATGGCTTGTTGTCTATCGCAGTGAAGTGGGTGAAGAGAAAGGTCTCGGTTTTCACGGCATCAGCGTGATGGGGCACCTGTTTGAAGATGAAGGCTATGCAATCCGAGCTCGGCAGCGATTGAAAGCGATAGCAGGCCGAGCTCCTCATCCCTGGGAAACGAATGCCAGGTACCTGAAGAATGTGCTTCGCAATGCCTCAGTTTCAGGAAAAATTATTGGTCGCAAATAAGAGACTCAGCTCAGGACTCAGCTCAGGACTCAGCCCCGGCGATGCTGCATATCCAGACTGGATTCAGCCGGCAACCATTTCTCGATCATCGTCTTTATATCCGCCATCATGGCAGGCTTCTGTAGAAAATCATCCATACCGACTGACATGACCCTTTGCTTGTCGGCATGTCCTGTCAGTGCAACGATTGGAATACGCTGCTTCCTTTCGCTCAGTTCTCGCTCTCTAATCAACATGGTGGCATGAACGCCATCGATACCAGGCAAACCAATATCCATAAAAATCAAGCCTATCTCAGGAGCAGTTTGATCCACGGCTTCTTCACCCGTTTTTACAACAATGCACTCGAAACCAAGCTTGGAGACTTGCCGCCGCGTTAAATCGCGGAGTATCGGATCATCTTCAACTATCAAAATCTGCTTTTTCATCAAGACGAACGTCCAAGCGTGAAGGGCAGATCGAACCAGAAGTGCGAACCATGTCCAAATACACTATCAAACGCGATAGTTCCGCCCATCATCTCAACAAGTTGCTTGGAAATACTCAAACCCAAACCAGATCCACCATAAACTCTCTTTGTCGACTCATCGGCTTGGGAGAATGGTTTGAATAATTTCTCTCGATCCTCCGGTTTGATCCCAATTCCGGAATCTTGTACAGAGAACCGAATCGTAATATGGTTGGCAGTCTTCTCAAGAATTCGTGCGTTGACGCGAACATCGCCACTATCAGTAAATTTAACAGCGTTGTGCACCAAATTGAGCAGAATCTGTCGAATCTTCAGTTCATCACCGTAGACCGTCTCCGGTATCAGCGGGTCACAACTTCCTTCCAACTCAACACCTTTGCTCGTTGCTTCACGATTGACTATTTGCCTGACGTCACCAAGAACGGTACGAATTGGAAACTCTCTATTTTCCAGACGCAGATCGCCCGTCTCCATACGTGCAGCTTCCAGCAAATTGTTCAATAAACGTAACAGCCGTTTAGAAGATTCAAAAATGTTTTGAACTACCACATTGTTGTCGTCACCAAGATCTTCCAGTGCAAGCACCTCAGTCATTCCAATGATGCCCGCCATTGGGGTTCGCACCTCGTGACTGATAGTCGACAAAAACCGGCTCTTCACTTCCAGAGCTTGTTTTAGCTCTTCGTTTGTTTGATCGAGCATTCTTGCGCTCGCTTCACGCTCCTGATCAGCCAGCAACCGTTGCGTCAAGTCTCTAGTTATTTTGGCAAATCCAATCAACTCGAAATTATCATATATTGCAGTGATGACTACATTCGCCCAAAGTAAAGTGCCGTCTTTTCTAATTCGCCAGCCTTCCTCTTCATAACGACCGGTGATTCGCGCCAAGCCCAATTCGCGGTCGGGATGCTTTCGTTTTTGAGCTTCACGAGAATAAAAAAGAGAGAAATGTTTTCCTACAATTTCTTCGGAACGATATCCCATAATGCGCTCAGCGCCTTCATTCCAGGTCAAAACATTACCATCGGGTGAAAGCATAAAAATCGCATAGTCACGAACACCGCTGACCAGCATACGAAAAACTTCTTCCCGCTGCTCAGCTTTTCGACGTTCGGTCAGATCACGAGTAACTTTGGCAAATCCTAAAAGCTCGCCTTCATCGTAGACAGGAGTGATGGTTACGCTAGCCCAAAAAGTCGAACCATCTTTTCTGACTCGCCACCCCTCTTCCTCATAGCTTCCATCCTCGATTGCCTTTCGAAGCTCATAATCAGGATGATTGGTCCGCCGCGCGTCCTCCAGGTAAAACTTGGAAAAATGCTGCCCAATAATTTCACTGGACTTATAACCCTTGATTCGCTCGGCACCCTCGTTCCAGGTCATTACCATGCCATTTGCATCAAGTAAAAAAATTGCATAGTCTTTAACGCTGCTCACAAGCAGCTTAAAGACTTGCTCCCGTTGAAAAAGTTCGAGCGAACGAGCGCTGGGGGACTTCGAACGAGATTCGTCGAGGTGATTCAAATTCGCAGGTTGTGCTGGCTGCTCGGTCACAAGTTGTCCCAATCGATAAAAGACAAGGTGAGGTGTGCATTGCTATGCGCGTACATGTAAGTTTAACGCATTAGCGAGCTCAACTTGACAAGATTCCTTACATTATGAACGATGTCGCCTTGAATAGTGCAATGATTCTATGACAAATGTCACCAAATCAGCAACCGGATGCCAATGTTCGAAATCTGAACCCACTGGCAAACCCGATGTAGGATTTGCGAGTCATGGCTTGCTCACCGATGAGCATCAAACTCGCACAAGCAGCTTTCCCAAATTTCTTCCCTCAAACAAACTATTGAGCGCCTCAGGTAGTTTCTCAAAGCCGTCGATAACGGTTTCTTCAAACACTATCTCGTTGTTGCGCACCCAGGGGGCAACAATTTTCGTCATCTCCTCCATGCGGTTCGTATAGTCACGAGCCAAAATCCCCTGAATGGTTGCCCGTTGAAAAAGCAAATGCTGCAGAAACCTGGGACCTTGCTCGGGTTGATCAAGACCACCATCATATTGGCTGATAGCACCACATATGATGATTCTTGCGCGCAGTTTTATATTGGGAATAATGGCGTCAGTAATGGTTCCACCAACATTATCGAAGTAAATGTCGACACCATTAGTCTGCCTGACTATTTCTTCCGATAAAGTTTCCCGGTTATCAAACTTCTTGTAATCGATGGCACCATCAAGTTTCAATTTGTCAATCAGAAAGCTACATTTGGCTGAACCGCCCGCAATACCAATGACTCTGCAACCGGCACGTTTAGCGAACTGGGCAACGAGGGAGCCAACCGCCCCAGCTGCACCTGAGACCACAACAGTTTCTCCAGGTCTGGGTCGACCTGCTTCCATGAGTCCGAACCAGGCCGTTCGACCGGGCATGCCCAGAACACCGAGAGCCGTACTGACAGGAGCAGCCTCGGGGTCGAGCTTCTGAATTTCGCTCTCATGACACCTGGCGAATAGTTGCCAGCCATTGTAACCGAGCACCCAATCTCCCTGGCTGAACTTTTGGCTGTTGCTGGCCACAATCTTACCGACAGTGCCCGCGCGCTGGACAATGCCCAGAGGATGGGGGACATCGTAAGTGTTCCGCTCATGCTGCTGAATTCGCATGTACGGATCAACGCTTATGTATTTGGCCTGAACAATGACCTCGTTTGCCGCAAGTTCTGGCGATAAATCACTTTCACGCAATTGAAAGTGTTCCTCGGTAACACGATTGGCAGGTCGTTTCACATAAAACCACTGTCGATTAGGAAAGGGCTTAAGAAACTGGTTCTGCATCGATTCTTCCTCTTTTTTCGACATCAAGTGAAACTCGCACTTAAACGTGTCTGATGACTTGAAACGGTTCGGACAGTAAGAATATCGCCTTCAACTGTTCAGTACAACAATAACCATCCTCAAATCACCCGTAACCAGTAAAAAGTCACGAATGTGTCTGCTAGATACGCCTTACAAAGCATGGCAAGATTCATCATGCCTCGTACTAAGAAGATTTCTACCATCAAATTTCTAGAATTTGGAAACATTTTTGTGAACGCGCTCGACAGTGTTCCTGCTTATGTTTATGGCGATCAAACAACCAAACGGCTGTATCGCAGCACTCAAATCAAAGGTTCTCCGTGACAATCGGTGATTCACTGTAGTGACTTAAGAATGACATCTACTTTATCAATTATTCAAATGCTGAATCTAGCAAGATATCGGCAATTGGACCTGGTCAAATATCGTCCGAGCCTGGTAAAAGCAATATGAGTCAGCATCACTTCAAGCTGTATGTAATGGGTTGTTCAGCAAGATCCAGTCAGGTGATAGACAACCTGCGGCGATTCTGCGAAGAATTCATGCCCTCCGAATATCAGCTCACGATAATCGACGTTCTAGAAGACCCAAAAGCCGCTGAGCTAGACAAAATACTCGCCACCCCCACCCTAATAAAACACCAGCCTCCACCCGTTAAAAGATTAGTAGGCGACTTGACAGACCAAGAGCAGGTATCACGCATGTTAGACATAGCGAAATCAAGAGTGAAACAGTAATGACAGTTTTTACAACAGCTTTTGAGAAATTAGAAACAGGAATCGAAGGTCTCGACCAGATTTCATACGGTGGACTGCCCAAGGGAAGGGCCACTCTAGTTGCTGGAACCGCGGGCAGTGCCAAAACAGTGCTTGCAATCCAGTTTCTCGCCATGGGTATCACTAAATTTCAACAACCCGCAGTCTTCGTAACTTTCGAAGAATCACCTGCAGATCTTCGACGCAACGTATCGGGATTCCGATGGGACATTTCTGAATGGGAAAAGCACAATCTCTGGTCGTTTGTCGACGCATCGCCTGTGAAGGACCAGCATGCTCATATCTCTGGCGAGTTCGACTTCGGCGGTCTGCTGGCTAGAATCAAACATGCAGTCAAAGAAACAAGTGCCAAAAGACTCGTGCTGGATTCTATCGGAGCGGTATTCTCGCAATTCGACTCAGCAGCCATCGTGCGGCGTGAGCTATATTCACTTGCTGAAACCCTGAAAGATATGGGAGTCACTTCGGTTGTAACTACCGAGCGCGCGAATGATTTCGGTGAAATATCAAGATTCGGAGTCGAAGAGTTTGTCGCGGACAACGTCATCCTCCTGCGCAATATTCTGGAAGAGGAAAAGCGTCGCCGCACCATCGAGATATTGAAATTTAGAGGCACCAATCACCAGAAAGGTGAGGTGCCATTTACCGTAATCGACGAACACGGCGTGGCATTGCTGCCGCTCTCTTCGATGGAGCTGACACAAAAATCGTCAACTAAACGAATCAGCTCAGGCATCGAAACTCTAGACTCAATGTGCGGAGGAGGCTTCTTTCAGGACTCGATTATTCTAATTTCGGGAGCTACAGGCACTGGCAAGTCACTCACCACGAGCCACTTCGTGAACAGCGATCGCGACGGAGACAGAAGTCTCTTGTTCGGCTTCGAAGAAAGCCGCGATCAGTTGATAAGAAATGCAGCCGGATGGGGAATGGATTTCGCAGAACGTGAGCGACAGGGTAAGTTAAAGATCGTATGCCAATATCCAGAGATCGCTGCACTTGAAGACCATTTAATCCAGATCCAGGAGGAAATCGAGCACTTCAAACCCACTCGCGTAGCCATCGATAGCCTCTCAGCACTGGAAAGGATCTCTGTAGTTAAAAATTTCCGCGAATTTGTTCTTAGCTTGACAGAAATACTTAAACGCCGTGAAATAGCCGGTTTCTTTACCTCGACCACCCCGTCACTTCTGGGCGGACAATCAGTAACGGAAGCACACATCAGCACCATTACGGATTCGATCATCCTGCTTCGCTATGTTGAGATGTTCGGAGAAATGAAGCGCGGAATCACGGTTCTAAAAATGCGCGGTTCACGACACGACAAGAACATTCGGGAATTCATCATCGACAACGAAGGAATGGATATCGGAAAACCATTTGCAAACGTAACAGGCATCCTGTCGGGCTCACCGGTCCACCTCAACAAACACGAACTGAAGAGAATTGAAACAATGTTTGACGCACAACAGTCAACATAAACGCTTCGAAAAGGCAAATAGCGATAGTGGTGAACGGAAGTCTATGACTAACACAAAATTGGCAATACTAGTCATAGACGGATGCGCTGATTATGCTGACGAGGTTCAACAGAATCTGGAACGGCAAACGAAGCGAAGTGTAGAAGTTGTCTTCGAACCCGACCTGCGCGAAGCTGTGAAGAAAATGGCTGACCGTCATTTCAATGTCGTTCTGGCTAAGCGAGAGATACTCGATAATAAAGAATTTCCCACTGCGAACTTGATGAGACAACAGCAGTCTCATTCAATCGTTGGCATGCTGGAAAGTAGAGATGGAAAATTTGACGCTGGCCTAACTGAACGGCAATTAAATTGGAATAAAAATCGGTTTCTTGATCGCGGAAAAGACGAAGTCCACGGCGGAACCCAGGATAAGAAAACGGACGAAGTCCACGACGGAATCCGAGCTGGGGAAAAGGATGGAGACGGAGATGCCATCCTGCTCGAGCCGATCAACAAATTGTCCGACTTTCTGGTAAGAATGCCCGTCCAGCCTGATGTGCTAACTCAACTGATACTGAGTAACATTGAGAAGTTCGAGTTGAAGGCTTCCCTGCAAAGCACTGAGAAGGACCTGCGAAAAATCATCGAGAAAAATGCAGACAGCATCCTCGTCGTCGATGCTAATGGCGCACTGCTGTATTGGAATGCAGCAGCCCAGAGACTGTTCCGAAGCTCAGGTCTGGTTACTGGAGAAGTTTTTGGCATTCCGCTTATCGCGGGCGAAACAACCGAACTTGACGTGGTCGACAAATCAGGTGAAAGAATAGTCGCTGAAATGCGCGTTGTCGATATTGAATGGAGCGGTCAAGCTGCTTGTCTCGCCAGCCTTCGTGATGTCACACAAAGAAAGCTAACGGAAGAATTGCTGGAAGCAAAAGTAAAAGATCGCACCAAACAACTTGAAGAACTTAACCAGGAACTGCGCAAGATGTACGAGTCTGCAGAAAACGCTGCCAGAGTTCGCTCGCAATTCATAGCAAACTTCAGCCATGAAGTCAGAACGCCACTGGGCGGCATTGTAGCGGCGTCGGAAATGCTTCCTATGGCTGACGACCTTGAAGAATTTCGAGAACTGGCTAGCTCGGTAGCAGATTCGAGTAAACAGCTTCTCAGCCTGGTGGAATCAATTCTCGACTTTTCAAAACTAGAGTCTGGCGCAGTACCAGTTGCCGACTCAGACTTCAGCCTGCGTGAACTCTTTGACTCGGTTGTTCAAAGTTTAACGAAATTGGCCGCGGAGAACTCGACCTCCGTTACCTATATCCTCGCCGATACGATACCGGATATAGTGCAAGCTGATGCCGTAAAAATAAGGCAGGTCATTTTGAATCTAACCCACAACGCAATCAAGTTCACAAAAAATGGATACGTAGAGATTCGAGCGGAATTGCAAGACAGCTACGAGCAGCCAACATTGAGAGTAACAATCAAAGATTCAGGAATTGGCATGACGGCAAGAGAATGCGAAACAATCTTCCAACCATTTGTTCAAGGCAATCGTAAAATACATGGCCGCTTCGGAGGCACCGGTCTGGGTTTATCCATTTGCAAACAGCTTGTCGAAGCGATGCACGGTACAATCAATTTTTATAGCGAACCGGAGAAAGGCTCAACGTTCTGGTTCGCCATTCCAATCAAACTGAAATAGCGCAAACGTGCCTAAACGTGCGATACTTGACTCGCCTAAAAGGGGGAGCAAGACTTTGGTTGACAATGTGAAATCAGCCTATCTGGCGATAGCAACGGCATGTGCATTCGGATTGACTGCTGACATCGGGCACGCCTACTCAAACGACTCTGGAAACAAAGAAACGTCTCCACACTCGTTGACATCAGACTCGGCGCACCAACCGACCACCGAGAAACCCCTGGCTTTTCATGAAGTAAATCAACAGCTACTGACTAATTATTCCGCGGCCAAGAACGAACTACGGAAAAAACTCGGCGCAATAGTTATATGTATGGACAATTCTCTTACGTTGATCAGAGATGGAAAGCGCGAGAGCATACCCTTCATTAAGCCGCACTATACCGGTCTGAAAGAAGTCGCCCACATAACTCTGGGAACCTTTGTTTTGCTGGTAAATCACACGGACGAAGAACTCAGCGAAAGTTCAATTGCTAAATTGAAAGAATATAGAACAGCAATTGAGAAAGCATCAGATGCAGTGGCAACAGATGAAGCGATCGAGCCACAGGAACAAGAGCGACAGAGAGCACTGATTAAGCAAACGGTATCATTTCTGACCAGAGCCATCGAAAGTAAACGTGTCTCAGCCGATGAGCTGAAAAAATACGCACGCTCAACCAGTGAGCCTGACCTGAAGAATGCCTACACTGCAGTAGCATCACAAATGGTCTCCATGGATAAGACCATGGCGAAATGGCGTAAGGAAATGACATCTCAAGAATGGAACAACATGTATGTGTTTATCGCAACATTGCACATGCCACGCCAGGAATTGATTGCTTATCAGTATTTCGCCAGACTCTTGAATCAATCACAAGAAGGCGACAGAGTTATCGTAGGAGAGAGCCCTGGCACCATGACTGAAGAGCAGGGAATCGACCTGGTATTGACTCATATTTTAGACAAGCAAGTGGCGATCCAATTCTTCAATGACCCATGGCGCATGCACAGAGATCTACTTTCTGAAGCAGGCAAAAAATGGCTCTCGGAGAACAAACTAGAAGCAGAAAAAACTCCATAATCCGGAACTAACCGCCGCCGGCTCCGTCTCGTGCAACGGGCGCTGAGGGGGGGGTTACGCATGAGTTCAGAGAAGGACGTATATTTGATCACGGGCAGCAGTGGCTTACTGGGACATGCTCTGTCTCACCACTTTGGCTCACGAGACAATCTTGTTGTTGGATTCGACCAATCCGGTCCTCCTTACCCTACACCAAATACGGAATGCCTCTTCTGCGACCTGACTTCTGATGAGTCAGTTCAAAAAACAATGTTCATGGTGCGATCGCTTTATGGAAACAAGATCAAATCAGTATTTCATCTGGCGGCATACTATTCCTTCTCCGGAAAAGACAGTCATTTGTATAAGGACTTGACGGTCGACGGTACGAAACGTCTTTTGCGCGAATTGCAAAAATTCGAAGTTGAACAGTTCATATTCAGCAGTTCAATGCTTGTCTACAGGCCGAATAGAAAAGGCGAAAAGCTGACAGAATCATCGCCACTGGAACCTACCTGGGCCTATCCTGAATCAAAGGTCGAAACTGAACGGGTCTTGCAAGAGAACCGGGGAAGCATTCCCATTGTCAATCTGAGGATTGCGGGAGTCTACTCAGACGTATGCCAATCAATACCGCTCGCACACCAGATTCAGCGCATTTATGAACACCGACTGGAAGGGCATCTCTACTCTGGTGATGTGGATGTAAGACAATCATTCGTTCACATGGAAGATCTTGTACTTGCGTTTGAAGCGTGCGTGAAAAACAGAAACATGATGAGCAACTTCGAAACGATCAACATAGGCGAAGAGGATGCGCTCAGCTATGACGAAACTCAACGGATAATTGCCCGTCAACTGTTTGATGAGCCATGGCCAACACTAGATGTGCCAAAGCCAATAGCAAAAGTTGGCGCGTGGGTAGAAGATAAAATGCCTGTATCCGATAAACCATTCATCAAGCCCTGGATGATCGATCGAGCCGACGACAACTATGAATTGAATGGCGAGAAGGCCAGGCAACTTATAGGTTGGTCGCCCAGCCGTACGCTGCGGGATACTCTACCAAAAATTCTCGAGGGACTGAAAGTTGATCCTGAAAAGTGGTACCGGATCAACAAATTACATTGGCATGGCGACGAAGCGCCCCATACCGTAGATCCCATTAAGCAAATCGAGCACCAGACGCAATCGTCAGAGTTGCTTGACCCGCCAGGTCCGGCACCAGCAGCCTTAATTCCACCCCGGCACGATATCGATGAGCAGAGATCGCGCGAAGCATCTTGACCGATACCATGCGTAATCTCGAGAATACAGAAAAAAGTGAAACTGGTGGTGCGCGACAGAATTCTCCGCGCTATCAAATTCTCGATTGTTTTGAAGCGAACAGAATGCACTCAGCGCAGGCGACAAGTGCTATCGCAACGCAGAATTACAAGTTGCTCTGGACTTATGCAATCAACTGCATACTTGCAATATGGCTGATCATCAATCCTCATCTTTTTGATTACAGAAGTACAGGTCTGGAGTTCAGCGACACCATTTCTGGTGCAATGATTCTCTTCTTCGAAGCAGTGGCATTCGTGCCTCGGTTTAATCAGGTCAGGTGGGGAACGGCTCTGGTTGCAATCTGGCTCCTCTTTGCTCCGCTCATATTCTGGGCACCGTCGCCGGCCGTATTTCTAAATGACACGCTCGCGGCAGGCTTATTGATCGCCATGTCAATCCTGGTACCTGGCAATCCAGGCAGTGGTGGCATGACGGTTGCCGGGCCGGACCAGCCACCAGGTTGGACCTACAACCCATCATCATGGATTCGACGATGGGCCGGTATAGCTCTTGCACTGATAGGATTCTTCATTTCACGTTATCTGGCGGCGCATCAGCTTGGTTACATCCACCATGCCTGGGACCCTTTCTTTGGAAACGGCACGGACCGCGTCACGAGTTCAAGCATCTCCAGAGCATTTCCTATTTCTGATGCCGGGTTCGGCAGTGTCGCCTACATGATGGAAGTGTTACTTGGATTCATGGGTGACCGAGCACGATGGCGGACGGCACCATGGATAGTAGTAATGTTTGCCATGCTGGTTTTGCCACTCGGGGTGACCAGCATCGTACTAATAATAACGCAACCTATCTTCGTCGGCGCATGGTGCGGTCTATGCCTGATCGCCGCAGCAGCCCTGATGACTTCAGTGCCGCTATCGGTGCACGAAGCAATTGCGGTCGGACAGTTCCTCGTCGATGCAAAACGTCAGAAAAAGAACATGTGGAGAATTTTCTGGCAAGGTGGAACAGTCGTTGGAGCAGGCAACGTGGATCCCGATCGCCGCAATTACTCATTTGCCCAACGGTGCGCAGCCAGCGTACAGGGCGTAAACATTCCAATCAACCTGCTCGCACAACTTGCGGTCGGCGCATGGTTGATGGCCAGACCGGACTTGTTGCGCGCAGAAATTTTCTTTCCACCAGGCACACCTGCCGGCATCGGCTCAGCGAACTGCGATCATCTCTTTGGAGCGCTTGTGGTAACTGTCGCAGCAATTTCAACGGCCGAGGTAACGAGAATAGTTCGTTTCGCAAACATTCTGCCAGGCATAGCAATAATCGCATCCGGAATAATTTTCTCCCGGTACGTACCGGTAATCTTCCTCAGCGAGTTAGTTCCAGGAATTCTCCTCATTGTTACCTCGATGCCACGCGGTGCAATAGCCGAAAAATATGGTAGCTGGGATAGATTTGTCAGGTAATAACAAAGTGAACAAGATGAACAAGATGAACGAACCGAACAACGCTCAATCACCCCAACGGCGAAATATAATCAATACCAGCGATTTTGACGCAGTACTCTTTGATATGGATGGCGTTGTCACAAGAACAGCATCGGTCCATTTCACAGCCTGGAAAAAAACGTTTGATAATTTTCTGAGTACAAGGCGCAGCGGCGACAGGTCAGAATTTACCCAGGCAGACTATCTTTCATACGTTGACGGAAAACCTCGTGAAGATGGAGTGAGAAGTTTTCTCGAGTCGAGACAAATCAAATTACCGGAGAACGATACTTCAGATACTCAGCAGGGTCCAACAATCTCAAGCCTGGCAAGAGAGAAAGATGCTGAATTTCTTCACCTCATCCACACTGACGGTGTCGAACCGTACGAAACTACCGTTTCTCTAATCAAATCACTTCGTCAGGCGAAAATCAAAACGGCCCTGGTTACCGCAAGCAAAAATGGTGCTGAAGTATTACGTGTAACAAAACTTGGGCATCTGTTCGACGCCACCGTAACTGGTGTAGACGCGCAAGAGTTGCGTCTTAAAGGCAAGCCAAACCCTGACGTGTTTCTGGAAGCAGCAAAAAGACTTTCTGTTAAACCTGACCGTGCCGTCGTAGTCGAGGATGCAGAAGCTGGTGTGGAGTCTGGGCGGAACGGAAAATTCGGTCTGGTTATCGGCGTAGCCAGACAGAACAATTCAAGCGTGCTGCTCAAGCACGGTGCAGATGTCGCAGTACGCGACCTGGCTGAAATCACTCTGTCAGGCCAATCTGGCGATGATATCAAGGGCATGGCACTTTCGGACTTAGAGATAACCGACGCGAACTGGGTTGTTACCTACAATCAGTATGATCCGTCTCAAGAGCTGCAACGAGAATCTTTATGTTCTCTCGGTAACGGAAAGTTCTGTACACGCGGCTTTTCCTTCGAGGCTGAACAAGACCATGTTCACTATCCCGGCACTTATATTGGTGGCGCCTACAACACCATCAAACTCGACGTGGAAAAGGCACCATTCGAGCGAGAAGAGTTGGTGAACATGCCAAACTGGGTTTGCCTGAATTTTAGAATAAATGATGGTGAATGGTTTTCCATCGACAAAGTTGAAATAATCAAATTTGCTCAGCGCCTCAATCTGCGCGAAGGAATTCTATATCGCGAAGTTCAGTATAAAGATTCTGCCGGTCGCGAAACCAAGCTCGCCGAACGACGCTTTGTGCACATGCATTACTCGCATCTTGCCGGGGTAGAGCTCAGTATCACACCGGTCAACTGGGAAGGGAAGTTAACCATTCGAAGCGGCATCGATGCAACCGTCAAAAACGGCGGTGACGAAATTGATCCAAGATTCCGTGCTAATAAACACTTACGAACTTTGAACAAAGAAGCTGTCGACAACAGAATCGTTCTGAAAGTAATCACCAGCGAAACTAAAGTCGTTGTCGCTATGGGTGCAGTGCACCGGATCACGCGCATCAGCCAGGACATGGAAGAGCGAGTCAATTTAAAAGCGGACGACAATCAAGAAACGAAAGACAATCAAGACAAGGACAGCGACTTAAAACAGAAGGACAACGACTTAAAACAGAAAGACAACAACTCAGCACAGAAAGACAACAACTCAGAACAGAACGACACTTTAGAGATGAAATACATTCGAGCGATGCAGAACGTTCTAGAAGACGAAAAAATCTCGCAGGAATGGTGCCTCAAGATCAAGCAATCAGAAACCCTGAAGCTGCAGAAAACATGCTCGATCTACACGTCACGCGATCGTGGCATCTATGAACCCGAACACACAGCACTGGAAGCCGTTGCCGATGCACTGCCGTTCGATGAACTGATCAAAAGTCAGATCGACGCGTGGAGGAGCTTGTGGCGCCGGTTCGATCTCTTCATCGAAACGACGGAAGAGAATTCAAAACTAATACCGTCGCTTCTACTGCACTTGAACAGCTTCCACTGCCTGCAAACTGCATCACCACACACTGTCGACCTTGACACCGGCGTGCCCGCCAGGGGTTGGACCGGTGAGGGTTATCAGGGTCACGTATTCTGGGATGACCTGTTCGTGTTTCCTTACATCAATTTGAGGATGCCGAATATCAGTGCTGCACTGCTGAAGTATCGATATCGTCGCCTGGGAGAAGCGAGAAAAATTGCTCAATCGCTGGGTGCAAAAGGTGCCTGCTTTCCGTGGCAAAGCGCCAGCGACGGTAAGGAACGCACGCCAAACTACTGGTGGATGAAAAGCAACGATAAGTGGATTAGAGACTATACGCATCTTGAGATGCACGTCAATTGCGCCGTCGCCTATAACGTCTGGCAATATTATCAAGTCACCGCGGATGATGACTTCATGTACTCTTACGGCGCTGAGATACTTCTGGAAATCGCCAGGTTTTTCGCCACGCTAGCCAGATACGACCAAAAGAGGCAGCGATATGAAATTCATCACGTAATTGGACCAGACGAATTTCACAACGGCTATCCCAACTTCAAAGAGCCTGGCGTCAACAATAACGCATACACAAACATAATGGCAGCCTGGACTCTGGGCAGAGGCATGGAATTGCTCGAAAAGCTTCCGTCTGACCACAAACAACATTTGTGCTCACGGTTGAACATATCAAAAGAAGAATTAGCACTCTGGCGCGATGTAAGTACAAAAATGTTTGTGCCCGTCATGGCAATTGGTGTCATTGAACAATTTGAAGGTTACGACCAGCTGCAGGAATTTCCCATCACAAGCGACAAAAAAGAGAATCAAGAACGTCTGAAGGTACTCCTGCGAGAAAATGACGGCTATCTCAATCAATATAAAATGTCCAAGCAGCCAGACCTGCTGATGCTGGGTTTCCTATTTGCCGAATGCGAGTTGAGAGAACTGCTGACCAGCCTCGGTCTACCAGCTCAGTGCGCCGACCTGAAAAAAATGGCAGACTACTACATCCCCAGAACAGCGAATCAATCTACACTCAGTCGAGTTGCACTCTCCTGGGTTTTGTCTAGAGTCAGTCAAAAGAACAGAATCAGCAAAATACCGGCTAAATCATTTGGCTCATTCGACAGCAATGAAATATTCTACGAAGCACTCGGGTCAGACTATTACGACGTCGCCTCCCGCGGCACCACAAAATCCGGCATTCATATGGCGGCCATGGCGGGCACTGTAGACATCGTGCAACGCTGTTATCCCGGTATCACAACGCGCGACGACATCTTGCACTTCGATCCTCAATTGCCATCACAGCTCGTTCGACTCTCATTCACTTTGAATTACCGAGGACAATCTTTAAAGATAGATCTGCACCACGGTCAGCTAAAAGTGGAAGCTCGTCACTCAACTGCGATGCCAATCAAAATTGGTTGCAAGGAAGAAGTTGTAACGCTCAACTCCGGAGACTGCAAGGTATTCGAATTTCGAAACGGGGCAGAGTCAGGCGAACCTATTCACTGACCGCGACAGACGAAGGTGCCTGAGCCGGTGCGACAACCTTCTGAATACGAGGCAGACGGAAACTCAAGAGACAGGCAACAGTCATCACAGCAGCACCTACCCAATACGGACTGCCTGGTCCGGCATGGTCAAACAAATAACCGCCGACAATGGGACCCAATATGCGCCCAAGTGTAGCCATGGACTGACCAATACCCATAACGCCGCCGGTCTCGTCTGCGGGAGCGAGCTTGGAGAGCAAACTGCTGTTGGATGGATTGTTAATACCAGACCCGGTGGCAAGTATGATCAAGGCGACACAAAGCACAACAAGATTATGTGTGAGCGGTGTAAGTACAAGTCCGACGGCAATAAGCGCGGTTCCGACCGAAATCAATAATGAGTCGGGATAAATCTTGCCAATCTTCCGGATTAAAAATCCCTGAACGAAAACCATGACAAGTCCCAGTCCAACGAACAACCAGCTGTTATCTTCCATCGTGAACCCGTAGTACTTGCTTGTCAGTAGAACAAGGGTCGTTTCCATGTTGGCAAAGGCAAAAGTGGCGATGAAGAATATAAAGAGGTTGAGCGCATACTTTTTATCGACAAGAGTCTTGAAGTAAAAGCCCATTCCCAGAGAGAACGGATTATGCGAGCTCTTCTGACGGTTTTCAGGCTCAGGCAGCATCATGGCAGTGAAAATAAGATCGACGACACTGAAAAATGCCGCGAAATATCCCAGCAGATTAGGGGCGACTCCAAATTTACTTGCGATTCCTGCAATCGCTGGTCCTAGAACAAAACCCAGACCGAAGGCAGCTCCGATCATGCCCATACCCTGAGAACGGTAGTCCTCTGGTGTCACGTCGGCGATGTAAGCCTGTGCTACAGCCAGATTGGCGTTACCGAACCCGGCCACGATACGCGAGACGAACAACATCTCGATCGTCGTCGCAGCACCCCAGATACTGTAGCCAATCGCTGAAATGGCAAGACTGATGAGCAATACAGGACGTCGTCCAATTTTGTCGGAGAGACGCCCCCACATGGGAGCGAAGAAAAATTGCATAAGCGAGTAGGACATCAACAGAAGTCCTACAGTCGTCGCATCTGCGCCGAACTTCTCAGCGTACAGGGGCAGAAGCGGAATGATGATTCCAAATCCGATCAAGTCTATGAAGACTGTAAGGAACATCAGCCCAAGAGCCATATGCATCTTGTATTTGGGGCTGTTCTTATCTACCGGAGCTTTACTGCGTTTCATTTAGATACCGTGCATAGACTGCTTTTGAAGCCATCGCCAATAAGCTTATCGCCTTATACAAAAAAGAATCAAAGTGAAGACTAAATATTGCGGTTAAAGAAAACACGGAAACAGACACCTGGTTCGGCTTGGAAAGATTAGATAAGCGTCATCGAGTAACAATCGGTTGTGAATAATGACGCTTATTGAAGTTTACTTTCGCACACAATGCACGTTCGACGTTTTCTCGAAACACAGCAATTATGCCGCTTTCAAATTGGTCACTTTGTCGTGCCTACTATAAGTCGACAGGCACATCTGAAAAAACGATGTAACGAACGCATTGCAAATCGCTCGATCTTTTCTCAACTGCTCGAGAAATTGCGTACGATATGCGGCCAGCATGGTATCCCGGGGGACCCCTTTGTGCAACTAAATCGCCCGAAAGAAATTTTGGCGGCATTCTTGGATCTCGCTAGAACAAGAATTGCGTTCATGGTTGTCATCTCCTGTGCTGTTGGCTTCGTCATGGCATACAAAGGGGATTTCAACTGGTTTCAGTTCGCATGCGCTTTGGTCGGCACCGGATTGTTGAGCAGCGGCGGTTGTGCAATCAACTGTTACATCGAGCGTGAACTCGATGCGATGATGCCGAGAACAGCCCAGCGTCCCATTCCGGCGGGTGTGGTCTCACCAAACACTGCATTGATCTACGGCATATCTTTGATCGTTGCCGGCGCACTAATCTTGTTCGTGTTCAACAACCTCCTCTGCGCTGTGCTTGGACTATCGGCAGTAGGCATATACCTGGGCATGTACACACCCGCCAAACGCTGGACATGGCTCAACACGTCAGTCGGGGCGGTGCCAGGTGCGATACCACCATTGATTGGGTGGGCAGCAGCTTCGGGCGAGCTCAACACATGCGGCTGGATACTCTTTGCGATTCTGTTTATCTGGCAACACACGCATTTCTTGCCGATCGCCTGGCTGTTCAAAGAAGACTACCGTGCGGCTGGGTTTAAGATGCTCCCGGCACTTGAAGAAAAGGCCGAAAAAACTTTTGGTCTAACAATCGCGACTGCGATTGTTTTGTTACCACTCTCAACGATGCTCTATTACACCGGAAACTCTTTCGCCGGACCCGCATATTGCCTCGCTTCACTCATGGGCGGGTTAATTCTCGTTGTCACGTCAGTGCAATGGAAAAACAAACAGTCGCGACAAGCGGCTCGCCTCGTGCTTCTCATGAGCCTCGTATATTTGCCCGCCATTTTTGCTGGAGTAGTTCTTGATCGGGTGTGTGGATGGACATAAAAAACGCCGAATTTACAAGCATATTCAATGTTGCCAGTTTGCAGAACAGAGCAATGGTCGACTTGCACTGGTTCTATCTGGCTATCGCCGTGCTCATCGCCTTCGTGGTGACAGGGCTTCTGGTGGCAGTGATAGCGAAGTTTAGAACTCCCGCCAATGACGACGGCAGTGAACCGAGACAAATCAAGGGCAACATTCGACTGGAAATTATCTGGACCGCAATTCCACTCGTTATAGTCACCGTGCTCGGAGTTCTCACGGCGATGGTGATGCTTACGGTCAACCCGGCAGTAGGAAACAAAAAGCCGGACGTGATCGTGATCGGGCACCAGTGGTGGTGGGAATACCAGTATCCGAAGCTTGGCGTCGTCACAGCCAATGAACTCTATCTGCCGGCCGGTAAAAACACACTTTTCGAACTGCGCGCCGCCGACGTAGTGCATTCCTTCTGGGTAGTGGCATTCGGCCAGAAGATGGACTGCATACCTGGCCATCCGACCAACATGTGGGTGCACCCCATCAAACCTGGTAAGTATCTTGGTTCATGCTCGGAATTCTGCGGTGCGCAACACGGGCTGATGAGAATCATCGCCAACGTGGTCTCTCAGGAAGATTTTGATGCCTGGGTCAAGGCTCAGCAAGCAGCACCTGAACATTCCACGGACCCTGCAGCTCTTCACGGCAAGAAGCTTTTCAACGACGCCACCTGTGTGCAGTGTCACCGCATCGCCGGTGATGCCGAAGCAGAAGCCCAGATTGGTCCGGACCTGACTCACATCGCACAACGTAAAACGCTCGGTGCAGGCGTGATCGTCAACAACACCGAGAACCTGACCAAATGGATGCAAAATCCTCAGACTTACAAACCTGGAGTTTACATGCCCAATATGCGCCTCACAGATGAAGACGCGCATGACATCGCCATTTACCTGGAGAGCCTAAAATGACCGGCGGTACGATTCACCACTCACACAAACCAGTCAACTGGTTAGCAGAAGTTCCGGAATATCAAGGAATTCTCAGTTGGCTGACGTCAATCGATCACAAGCAACTGGGCATTCTTTATATTATGTCCGCCCTGGGATTCCTGGTGCTTGGCGCTGTGCTCGGGCTGACAATGCGTTTGCAGCTGATGTTCCCGATGAATCACCTGGTCACGCAGGAAGCCTACAATCAGATCTTCACCATGCACGGTACCACGATGGTTTTCTTCGTCGGTATGCCCTTGCTGTTCGGCTTTGCCGTTTACCTGACGCCTCTGATGATCGGGGCGCGCGATATGGCATTCCCCAGGCTGAACTCGTATGGCTTCTGGGTATATTTGTTCGGCGCCATCATGCTTTTCTTCAGCTTTCTGGCTGGTGGTGGTCCATCAGCCGGATGGTTCGCCTACCCGCCTTTGAGCGAGAAGGGATACCTTTTCAATAACGGACAGAACTACTGGGCGCTCAGCTTGTTCGTCACAGGTATCGGCTCAGTAGCGACCGGACTGAACTTGATCGTCACGATTTTGACAATGCGGGCGCCTGGCATGACTCTCAAACGCGTACCGCTGTTTGTCTGGATGATTCTGATGGACGGCTTCCTGGTCATCTTCTCGTTGCCGGCGCTGAACGCATCGCTCGTCATGATTCTCTTCGACCGCATCCTCAACACCCACTTCTTTGATGCCACCATGGGCGGCTCGCCTCTGCTCTGGCAGCATTTTTTCTGGTTCTTCGGGCATCCGGAAGTGTATATATTGATTCTTCCTGGTTGGGGCGCGATATCGGAAGTAATTCCGGTCTTCTCTCGCAAACTGCTCTTCGGAGCAGGAGTCATGGCTGCTTCGACAGTCGCCATCACATTCCTGAGCTTCGGCGTCTGGGTTCACCACATGTTCGCCGTTGGTCTCGGTTTTGCACCACTCTATATCTTCGCCGTCACCAGCTTGCTTATCGCAGTACCGACAGGCATCAAAGTCTGGTCCTGGCTGGCAACCATGTGGGGCGGCAAATTGAAATTCACTGTCGCCATGCTGCATTCGATGGCATTCCTTATTCAATTCACTATTGGTGGATTGGGTGGCGTGGCGTTCGCCGTCATTCCAATCGACTGGCAACTGACAGACAGCTACTTCGTTGTGGCGCACTTCCACTATGTATTGATCGGCGGTCTGGTGTTCTCACTGATCGCAGGCATCTATTACTGGTATCCAAAAGCAACAGGCAGAATGCTCTCCGAGACACTCGGCAAGTGGCATTTCTGGCTGATGATAATCGGATTCAACGGAACGTTCTTCGTCATGCACATCCTCGGCATTCTCGGCATGCCGCGAAGAGTCTGGACATATCCAGCCGGAATGCCGGGCTGGTCTGAATTGAATTTCTTTTCGACCTGCTGCTCATTTGTTCTCGTCGCATCGATGCTGCTTTTCGTCTACAACCTTTTCTGGAGCTTCTATCACGGCAAAATTGCCGGACCGAACCCATGGAACGCCTGGACTCTGGAATGGCTGGCAGAATCGCCGCCGATAGCAGAGAACTTCGAGCGCGTACCGGTTGTGCGCAGCAGAAGACCACTTTGGGATTTGCAATACGGTAGCGGCGGTGATGGAGAAGAGCACCATGCATAGTCAAGCGAGCACACCAGTTCCGGCGCACCCGCTGGACACTAACTTGAAGATGAACCGCAATGTCCTGGGGATGCTGCTCTTCATCGGTTCAGAATCGATGTTCTTCCTGCTTTTGATTCTTGCCTACGTCAATTTCCACAATCAATATGGAATTGGAGAAATGGCAGCCTGGCATCTCGATGTAGCCAAAACTGGATTATTCTCGATTGCCTTGTTTGCCAGCAGTTTCACACTCTGGTTATCAGAAAAAGCACATGCCAAAAACAGCGGCATGGCGATTTTCTGGATGACCTTAACAATCGTCCTTGGCGCAATCTTCATTTGCGGCCAGGGTCTGGAGTACTCGGATTTGATTCGCGAAAACCTGACAATCAGTCGCGACTTGTTCGGTACGACGTTTTTTACCCTGACCGGCTTCCATGGCTTCCACGTGATCATCGGGCTGATACTGCTCTCGGTGGCGCTCTGGATCATGGTACGCGGCAAAGAGCATGAAATCACGGAAGCCGGGCTGACCTGCGTCTCGCTTTACTGGCACTTTGTCGACGTGGTCTGGGTAGCGGTCTTCTCGGTCGTCTATCTCTGGAGATTCATAAAATGACACCTGAACTTTTGCACCTGCTTCAATCGCACTGGGAGCCGATTCCGTCTCTGGCCATTGGCTTGACGGCACTGACCGGTGGCTATTTGTGGGCGAAAAAATTCAAATTCGATTTTAAGACCTACGTTTTTCTCTCGGGCATTGCTCTGCTCTGGTTGGGCTTGATGTCGCCGTTAGATGAACTTGGCGACCGCTATCTGTTCAGCGCACACATGCTGCAACACATGATTCTGGAATTCATAGGACCAGCGCTGCTGGTAGCTGCACTGCCTGAAGAAATGGTGCGCAAATGGATGAGAATTCCAGCCTTCAGGCTGGCAGACAGAACCCTCGGCAACCCGGTCTTCGCCATCACCATTGCCACGTTGGTGATGTTGGTCTGGCATGTACCGCCAATCTATGACATCACGCTAGTTAACGAACCAGTGCACATCATTGAGCACATCACTTACCTGATATCAGGAACGATGCTCTGGTGGCCAGTCTTCAAGCCTATTCCAGAGGGTCGTTTGAAGCCCATGCCGGCAACGATTTATCTGACGGCGGCTGCGTTTCTAGCCTCGATTCTCGGCATGATTTATACAATTTCAGATGTTCCTTTCTATGGTGCATACGCTTATCCAGTCGATGAGCACCACCTGCTACCGCTGATCCGCGACCAGTGGGGAATCACTCACCTCGAAGATCAGAAGTTAGGCGGCGCCATTATGTGGGTTATCTGCACACTCAACTTCTTCTGGGCGTTGATGGCAGTAATGGTCGAATGGGTAGCAGAACAGGAGGGTGATGATGTCAGAAGATCAGCAGCCTGATAAAGCAAAAGAGCCATCAGCAGAAGTCAAAACTGAAAATGAGTCCGTTGAAACTGAATGGATTCCAGGCGAACAGCTTGAACTGATTCGCATTCCGCCACCGACGATTTGGCCGGCGACGTTGGCGCTCGGTACCACTGGTATTGCCTTTGGTGTCGTGACACATTGGATATTATCGTTGGCCGGACTATTCCTGTTTCTGCTAGGCGCAGCAGGATGGATTGAGGACATGAGAAAAGATGTGCTGCAGTGATCCCAGTAACAAAAAACCTGAAGAAGAGCCCAAAGTTGCCATTGACTGGAGCCGCGTTCTCGTCAGCCGCGACGAATTTCTCAAACTTGTCGGAGCTGTCTGCGCAGGATTCATCGGGTTAATCGTGGCAATTCCAGCGGTTGGATTCGCCTTTGAATACTTCCTTGTGCCAAGCAAAGAAGATTGGATCAAAGTCGGACCGGTCGGACAATATGAAGTCGGAAAAACAGTTGATGTAGTCTTCACCGATACCACAGGCACTCCCTGGGATGGCGTGTGCGCCAAACGCACCGCATGGTTGCGACGCATAGACGAAACAAACTTCGAGGCGTTCGCCGTCAACTGCACTCATCTTGGCTGCCCGGTGCGCTGGGAAGCAGGCGCAGAGCTGTTTATGTGTCCATGTCACGGCGGCGTCTACTACAGTGACGGCAACGTCGCAGGTGGTCCGCCACCCAGACCGCTGCACAAGTATCCGACCCGCATCGCCAAGGGTCAGGTAGAAATCAAGGTCGGCCCCGTGTTGACCGAAAGTTAAAAGGAGCGATCAGTCAGGCGCAAATTCAAGAGTCAGGCTGAGCGAAAGTAGGTTTAGAAGATTCTGCAATGGCAACAAAAGTTTTAGACAAAGCACTGGAATGGCTAGAGGATCGAACGGGTCTAGTCAAACCGTTCATTCATATGATGCTGCATCCGGTGCCGGGCAAATCGACCTGGGCATATGTATTCGGCACCGCCATCATGACCTCGTTTGTGGTGCAGCTTGCTTCGGGCGTTGCGCTTTCTACGATGTACGTTCCCAGCGGCGGAGAAGCCTGGGAAAGCATCAAGTGGATCACCGAGAAGGTGCCTTTTGGAGCCTGGTTGCGTGCAACTCACTACTACGGCGCCTCTGCGATGATCATTTTCGTCGGCTGCCATGCGATTCGTACCTATCTATTCGGCTCATTCAAATTTCCACGTGAATTGAACTGGATCACCGGCGTCTTTCTACTTTTCCTCACAGTCGCAATCGCATTTACAGGGCAGGTTTTGCGCTGGGACCAGACCGCGGTCTGGACAGTCGCAGTCGGTGCTGAACAGGCGCTGCGCGCGCCATTCCTCGGGCCCACTCTCGTGCGTGTCTTGTGCTCAGGCGACAACGTCAGTGCCGCATCGCTGAGCCACTTTTTCGCGATGCACGTTTTCATATTTCCTGCCTTGTTAGTAGCTTTGATTGGTTTTCACGTCTGGCTCGTCTTGCACCACGGCATCTCCGAACCACCGAAAGCAGGCAAGCCGGTCAAGCGCGAAACATATCGAGAGGAATATCAAGAACTGCTCAAGACAGAAGGCAAGCCCTTCTGGCCGGATGCTGCCTGGAGAGATGCGGTGTTCAGCACTATCGTCGTTCTGGGTATCTGCGCTTGTGCTCTGTACTTTGGACCACCTGCAATTGAAAATCCTCCCGACCCTTCGCTTGTAAATGCCGAGCCCAAGCCAGACTGGTACCTGACATGGTATTTTGCGCTGCTCGCCCTTGTTCCGGCTCAAATCGAAGACTGGTTCATTCTTCTGTTTCCGCTCTTCCTGGTCTTCGGTATGTTACTGCCGCCGTTCGTCTCGAATACGGGAGAGCGCAGCGCCCGCCGACGCCCATGGGCTGTGGCGATTGTCGTCGTCGTGGTGGGTTCCGTCCTGGCTTTGTGGCAGGAAGGTATCAATGAATACTGGACACCTAAATTCGAAGCGACGCCGGTGCCACCGAAAGTGGTTGCAACACAGAATACCGTCATTGAGAAGGGTGCGAAAGTATTCAACGATCGAGGCTGTCTGTTCTGCCACGCTATCGCTGGTCACGGTGGTAAACGCGGTCCCGACCTGACTGATGTTGGCGAACGACTGACCCACGACCAGCTTGTGATCAGAATCGTCAACGGCGGTGTCAATATGCCAGCCTATGCCGGTAACATCACTCCGCAAGAGCTTGCCGATGTGACTAAATTCCTCGAGACTCGTCGACCTCATGCGCTGCCTGGCGAATCGGCGAAGAAGGAAACTGCTTCGGCGACTGGCGAAAACAAAGGCGCAACTGAACCATCGCAGAACGCAGGTTCAGGTACGCAGGTAAAGCCAGGCGGTGCAGAACCAGTGGCAACAGCTGAAGTGCCGCCGAATGAAGTGCCGAAAAACGAAATACTGCCAAGTGAACAACCACTGCCTAAAATCGAGATTCCGAAAGGCGAAATCGCCCGCGTGCGAGACATCGCTCAAGATGGACTGACAGAAGTGCAGCTGGGTAAATTGGCAGAGACGAAAGCGACTGCGCCCGACGTCAAAGCGATGGCGACACAGATGGTGACGGAGCACACAGCAGCCAACGAGCAGCTGAAGAAAGCCGCATCATCAGTAGGGTTGACGCTGCCACCAAATATCAGCGATCAGCAAAAAGCACTGATCGACAGTTTGTCAAAACTGTCGGGAGAAGAATTCGACAAGAAATATGTTGAAGTGCTCATCGATGCGCACAGCAAAGCCATCTCTGTAATCGAAGCCGAGGTTAAAGAAGGCACCGGTGATCTTAAGAATTGGGCTCAAGGTGCTTTGGTGGCAATCAAACGACATCATCACCAGGCCATGGGTCTCAGCAAGAAGTAGGCACGAGCAAGACACGTTCACCTGAAGGTCACTCACGGTCGCGAAGATAGCAAGTGTTCGAATAGAGCTCGAATAGAGCTCGAACAGAGCCACTTACTTTCGCGCCGGCTTCCTGCAGGCTGAGGTCACCCCTCGTTGAATCTGGACATTCTGCTGCTTATTATCAACACCGCTGCCACCTGGTTCATGACCGGTTTGATCTGGTTTGTACAAATTGTCCACTACCCACTCTTTGACGGCGTCGGCACGAGCGAATTCCAGGCTTACGCCGAGCGACACAGACAGCTGACAACTCTGGTCGTCTTCTCGCCCATGGTGATCGAGATTTGCACGGCTGCGCTGCTGGCGATGACCTGGAGGCGGGCTGATGGATGGCTATTATGGATATGTTTTGCGATGGTTATTGGAATCTGGGTGTCAACCGCTTTGTGCTCCATTCCCTGCCATGCGAAATTATGCGGAACCGGATATTCAGAGGTAACGCATCACTGGCTCGTCACAAGCAATTGGATTCGGACGCTACTGTGGACTGCACGGGCAGTCATTCTCGGCAATATCATTTTCAAATTACTAGCGCAAATCGACATACCTAAATAGCTTATCGAACTGACCAAAACAGATTAATTTCCTCCATTTCTGTGCAGAGACAGAAATGTTGCCTAAAATTGAGCAGGAATCTCGGGACTATCTCCAGTCAGGAAATCGCGCAACTTATCTGCCCTTCCGAAAACGAGAATTAAGCACTGAAACTAACTCTGCTACACAAGGGTCTGATTCTCGTTTGCATTCCGCTTTGCTTTGAGATACTCGTCTTCTCATATCTGATCAACGCGCAAAATCATCTTGAACTCGAAGCGCAAAAGATCAATCGAAACAAGAAGATCAACGATCAGGTCAATCTAATTTTTTCAGACGTCTTCGGCGTCATAAATCTAATCAGATCAACCCAATCTGGTCTCGTCTCAACAGTATCTGTGCCGAATCGAGTGAACGGCAGCATTGCCGATCTGAATAGGCGCTTCGATGAGCTCGAAGTACTATCCCAAAACGAGCCTGAGATGTTGCACAACGTTCAGGAAGGTAAAAATGGATTAGATCAAGTTTCTGAATCGATCAAGAAGATGAAAAGGGACCTACTCAGGTCTGACAGTTCAGAAATACCGGTCATTTTGCATGACGCTTCGCTAAACACAGAACTGAGTCTCCAAAAGCTGATGAACCTGGGTGTTTTCGATTGGGCGACAAAGAACCAGATCGAAAGAGAAGTTCTCAGAAAAGAACTCTGGGAACAAATAAGACTTGTTCTTGAATGTGGGTTGGCATTGAGTCTGGGTCTGGCCACCGCTGGTTGCTTCTTTCTCAGCAAGCAAATTGTACGGCGAACATCGCGGCTTACGGAGAATGCGGTGCTCATGGGACGGGGCAAACCGCTGTTACCTCTGCTCGATGGAACCGACGAACTGGCAGAACTGGATCGCAACTTCCATCAAGCAGCAAATCTGCTCGAAGCAGCTAAACGAACCAGACAAGAAGTCACAGCAATGATTACTCATGACCTGCGCACCCCGCTACAAACAGTGCAGGGATTTTTGGAGATGCTTGGGCAGGGAGTCTTTGGCGAATTGAACGCACTGGGTGAGCGGTTGTTATCGGTAACAACTGGTGCTTGCCACCACATGTCCAAATTGATTGACAATGTTCTTCAGTTAGAAAAGTTGCGATCCGGCACTGTCAAACTGCAGACATTGCCAGTGGAGCCGCAACCTTTTCTGGAAAAATGCATCGCTGCCGTACAACTTCTCGCCGAAGAGAAGGATATAGAAATTACTCTCCAGGTTTTGGAAGAGAAGCCTGGAACAATATCCATTGATGCATTCTGGATGGAACAGGTCGTCGTGAATATTCTTTCCAATGCGATAAAATTCAGCCCTCGCGGAACTTCCGTCACTCTCACAACATCGAGAGAAAAAGACAACTTAACCATTCGCATCAGCGACCAGGGTCCAGGCATCCCGCCTGACCAGCAAAAGCTGATCTTCGAACGCTTTCATAGAACCAAGTCGACAGAAGCAGTGCCGGGCACAGGACTTGGCTTGGCGATAGCAAAGGAGTTGGTCGAATTGCATGGAGGCATAATTTCTGTCGAGAGCGTTGAAGGACAGGGCGCAACTTTCGTTTTAAGAATTCCCCAGAAGTCACTTTCGACAAATGTTCGATCCGGCACTTCAAAACAGGAAGAATCCACAACCGCTAAGAAGCCCGCTCTGAAATTGCTGCACAAGGGGCTGATCCTGATCAGTATTCCTCTATGTTTTGAGATCACCATATTCGGACTGCTTCTCGGCTTGCAAAACGACGTCGAGCAAGAAGCCAATCGCATAGATCACAATCGACAGGTGAATGATTCAGTCAATCTAATTTTGCATGACTTCATGCATGTAGGTCTCGGATTGCGTCGACGCCAGCGTAGGACTGAATCAAATCAGACCTCAACAAATCAATTTCGCAGCTTGTATGCCGATATTTTGAAGAACTTCAAGCAGCTGGAAGACCTTGTTGAGAACGAAGATCTCGGCAATCAAATAAAACGTGGAGAGCGTGGTGTCAAATTACTCGCGGAAAGACTGGAGTCGCAATCTAAAGATACAGCAGAGCAGGAGCAAGTAATCAGTGACATGCTCTCGATGATGAACTACCTTGCTAAAAGAAGTGCCGAGGCTGAGTATGACCTTCATGGAAGCGAACTACGCGAGCGATCTCGCACACTTCTAGAGCTAGCCATTTTATTTAGCATCATGTTCTCTTGCCTCGGTGCCGCCTGGTACAGCCGGCAGATAGTAAATCGCCTGAAAAGATTGAGCGAAAATTCCCGGTTGATTGTTGATGGCAAACCGTTGTTGGCACCAGTTGAAGGTACTGACGAAATCGCGGAACTGGACAGAAGCTTTCACGAAGCAGCCGCGCAAATCGAAACAGCAAAGAAAATCCGACAAGAAGCGACCGTGATGATTACTCATGACTTGAAGACTCCGCTGCAATCGCTGCGCAACTTCCTGGAGATGCTTGGCGATGACATGCTCGGCAAGATAAGTGAAGATGGAACAAAGCTGCGTGTTTCGAGCAATGCGTCAATTCAGCGCATGGAGGAACTCATAAATAGTGTTCTTCAGCTGGAAAAACTGCGCACTGGAAGTTTGAAGTTGCAGACCAAGCCGCTGTTAATAACGGATGTTCTGGACAAATCGCTGACATCCGTAAAACTCCTCGCCGATCAAAAATCCATCAGCATTTCATGCCGATACAACAACCTGGAAGATCAGGATATTGAGGGAGATGCTTTCTGGCTGGAGCAAGTATTGGTCAATCTATTGTCAAATGCAATCAAATTTTCCGGACAAAATTCAACTATCACAATCACGCTTGCCCTGGTTGAAAACAATCTCAACATATCGATTGCAGACCAGGGCACGGGCATTCCTCCTCAAAACGTGAACCAGATCTTTGAGAAATACTTTCGACCGGAGACAGTTGCATTGGTGCCAGGAACCGGACTAGGGCTGCCGATAGCAAAAGAACTGATTGAACTTCATGGCGGTTCGATAAGTGTAATTAGTACGCCCGGCGAGGGCAGCACTTTCACGGTTACACTTCCGATCTGACACTGGTATCGTCTGTTAACTGACTCTGCATGTACAGGTCTTTCTCTTTCTTTGCCTGTCGAATCGTTAGCTTGGAGAACTTCAAATCTGGGGATTCATCATCCCGCAAATATGCAGACTTATCCTTCTTCAGTGCACGTATATCGTCACTACCAGCAGTTTCAGTATCGTCAGCCGACTGATACAAAGCACTCTCTTTTTTCTTTTGGCGAATCTCACCATCAGATAATGACTGGGACGAGGTCGACTGGTCTCGACCATCAGAGAGTTCAAGCGCAGGTAACACGCCAGGGTATTGTGCCGCCTGGGCATTTTCCACCGCTGAATGATACCAGTTGCCAATCGTTCCACTAACAATCCGGCCGAAGCCCCTGGCTTCTTGACTCAGGGTATCCCCAAAGCCAAGTTGCCCTCTGCAAAACTGAGCATCAGCTTGCAATATGTCTCTCAAACCAGCCGAGGCATCCGCCCGATCTTTGGCTGCTGCGTTGTGGCTATTTTGAATGTTTTCAAACGGTGACGGCATAATAATCCTCCTGCGGAGTAACAACTACTCCTGAACTACTGAACTAATCAATTACAAGTGAACTACTCAATTACTCCTGAACTACATTTTTGACATGAACAAAAGAGCTGAATCAAAGGCGCTTCCGACAAACTTGATTACTAAAGTTCAATATGCATGCCAGGCAAAATCGTCTCGCCATAATGATTAACAAGAGCCTGAACTCTAAGGTGCTCACGTCTGGCATCGTGTGTTCCAGGGTGTCTTCTTTGCTCATCAGCCCTCACGATTGACGAAAGATTGTCTCCCCGACGGACCACATAATCTCGGTGCTCAGCACCGTGGGCAGTGCGTGGGTGCTCGGAATGAGTGGAAGGTTGTCTACCCGTGTCGCCGTGCTGTGGTGTTGTGGGATTTGGGTGCTGCGCAGGCGGAACATGTGAATCAGAGGGTGCTCCATGTCTGCCGGGCTCTGAATGAGGTGTAGGCACTGCAAGTGTTCGCTGCAGAGGCGATGCTTGAATTTGATTCTCTGGATACAAAACACGTTCTCGCGCTTCAACAGCTCGGTCCGCAGTCTCTCCCAACTCTCTTAGCGCGTGACGAGTGCGAACATAGGCATCGGGAATAATATGGCTAGCCTGCTCTTGAGCCTGGTTATAGGCATTACCGATTTCAACCTGGCGGTCATTTATCCATTCTCCGGCTCCAGCGATCAAGCCTTGCGTTCTATGTTGAACAGAGGCAATTTGACTCCCCCAGCTAGATTGCACCTCAGCCCACATACGATTGTTGGCTTGGTCTGCGGCTGCTGCGTGCTGTCTCGCTAACGCATCCTGACGATCGGCAATTTGATTTTCTCTTTGCGAAGGGCGCACGTTATGAATGTCTGGCATAGTAATTCTCCTCTGGAGATATAAACGATTTGCAGGGGTTCAAATCGGGATTCCGTTCATCGCAGTTTCTTGCGATGCATTGATAATGCATCGAGAGGTGTTGCACGGATGTCACATGGAAAAGTCAGATTTGTGAATTATCTACCGTCCTGCTAAAATCACCACAGGTACGGGAATTCAGGGCAGAAATTCTTTTTCATGGCAAAAATCCTCCTGGTCGAAGACGATAACGCTACAGCGGAATTTGTGTCGGCTTACCTGAAGAACGATCACCACCTGATCGAACACGTAGTCGACGGGCGCGATGGACTGGAATATGCAATCCAAAGCGATTACGACTTAATCTTGCTGGACTGGGACTTGCCGGGTCTGGATGGCGACAAAGTTCTCAAAGAATTGCGCGGCAAAGGGAAGAAAACTCCTGTAATAATGTTGACGTGCAAGACCCACGTCGATCGTAAGACTGATGCACTTGACGGCGGTGCAGATGACTATCTGACTAAGCCTTTCGATCTGAAGGAATTAGCCGCGCGCATCCGAGTTCAACTGAGGAAGTCAGCTGACCAGATTAGCAATGTAATCTCACTCCGAAATATATCAATTGAACCTCAAAATCTGAAAGCCACTATGGATGGTGTTGCACTGGATCTCCTTCCTAAAGAGTTTGCACTACTCGAGTTCTTCATGAGAAATCCCGACAAGGTTTTCACGGTCGAAGCGATCATGCAGCGCGTTTGGGAGACGGACACAGAAAGCTCACCAGGAGCCTTTCGCACACTCCTGGCCCGCTTGCGCAAAAAACTGGAACTTCCCGCGGCAGAAAAGCCGTTAATCGAAACAGTCCATAGCGCTGGTTATAGATTTAACTCCTGAGTACAGCCATGGTTACCGGTTAAATTCCTGATTTCATAGCCATGGTTATCGGTTAAATTCCTGATTTTATAGCCATGGTTATCAATTAACTCCTGAGTCGATCTGTGGCTATCGATTAATAACCTCCTGGTCGACTGGCGACCCTGGCCACCCCGGATTCTCCGTGTCCACCATAACGGGACTCGGCATAGCGGATGCCCGCCACAAGATTCGACAATGGGTCATGAATATTGTTATTCATCCCGGGAAGAGCATACTGCCTGAATGTCGAGGGAATGGTCTGCATCAATCCGGTAGAAGGATGCCCGGCGCGGGCGTTTGAGTCCCAGTTGTTAGTACTATTGGGGTTCCAACTGCTTTCCCTCGTAACTATAGTGTTGACGGCTGAGATATTCTGCTCGGTAACAGGCACACCAGCCAAACGTAGAGCCTCTTCAATCATGTCTCTGCGATCGCCGGGAGGCACGTGTCCACCAACAGCCTGCCCATCATAACCACCATGCGCGCCACCACCTCCCTCCACCGACTGCTGCCACCCGTTATGCTCACGATGTCCATGATGATTCTGATGATGCCCACGTCTGGTCATTTCCTCGTAATGTCGACGAAGCTCAGCAGATTCATGAGGTGAGTGACTGGTGCTGACCATCGTGCCGTTGCGATGTCCGTCGTGCTCTTTGTTCTGCTTGTCCTCAGCGACTACACCCCAACCCGGACCATCGCTTCGATCGTCCCGAACAATCTCCTGACCTCTCAACAATCCTCTGCTATGCATGGCATAATTCAAGTGCTTCAAATCCTGTTCGATATTTGCACCATCCCGATGTCGCAGTGAACTGAGTTCAGCGAATACAGGAGCAAAATTACGATCGTTGTGTCGCAAGTGCCGCTCAATATTTTGTTCAGCCTGATCAAGCAATCGGTGACGAGTAGTCTCAGAACGAGAAACCATATCAATGCGAGCGGCATCGTGGTGCAAGTTTTCATATGGGTTGGAAAAATGCAGAGATTGCGTTTGCTCCGCATCATGTGCAGACCTGACGTGCCGATAGACACATGACTCTGGCAAATGCCCGAGCAATTCTCTCCTGTTGAAGTTGGGACCGTGACGTTCACCATGCGCGCCATGTCGCAGCTCCTGGTGCGCCTCACGCGTGTGGTTCTGACTTGTCGATTCGCGGTATTCAAATGCAGTCATACTGAAGCCCTCGGACGATAGCGGCGTAGTAAACAAAACAAGACGAAGGAATCGTACTGCCGGCATTGTCATATTGTTGTTACATGGAAAGTCGAGCAGTGAAATGAGATAGACGAACCTACTCCCGCAGGAATATTCGACCGATCAAATACAATCTGTCATGATAAGTGTGGAGAACTATTGCATGAACGAGAAGCGACTACTTCAGCTTATTCTTACGGCAGCTTCCGTCTCAGGGTTGCTCCCCGCCGCGCTGGCTGAAGGTGGAGCGACTTATACACCTGGCACGGATCAACACCTCGACATGCAACATCAGGTCGGCGCAAAGACTTTCGTTGATTGTGGGCGATCATCAGAAGCAGACCTGGCCGCACATCGAAGCGAGAAAGAGTGGAAACCATCAAAAGAAATTTTGGAACTGATCGGAAAGCCAGCGCCCGAATTCGCTGATGATTTGCAATGGGCCAACTGCAAACCGAAGACAATGAAAGAACTGCGCGGGCATCCTGTCTTTATCAGATTTTGGTACCGCAATTGTGCAATGTGCGATGCAAGCGCAACAGTAATGAACGAATTGCAAAACAAATATGCCAAAGATGGTTTGATTGTGATCGGAATCCATCACTCCAAAACGACCAAGGGAGACAGCATCGAAGAAGTCAGAAAAGCCGCAGAGAGACTTGGCTATAAGTTTCCAATTGCTCTCGACAATTCATGGAATACCCTGGAACGATTTTGGATACACTCTGAACAACGCGCCTATTCATCGGCATCCTTTCTAATCAATCAAGACGGCACCATTGTGTGGGGGCACGATCTCGGTCGACTGGAGAAGGACTCACCGGCAGCGCAATCGCTGTATGAAGCAGTCAATAAACTGATCGGGTTCCACAAATAATTGCTTCTGAATAATAAGTGCAGAGAAAATTCAGCTTAAGTCGCTCATGTCAACTATTCTGGGTGTCATCAGATACGATGGCATAGCCGGCATCGAAATTGTCTGATGGAAGAGTGAAGAAAAACTTTGATCCTTTTCCTAATTGGCTTTCTACGCCAATTTTACCGCCGTGTGATTCAACAATCAGTTTTGATATTGCCAGTCCCAAACCGGAGCCCCCGGCTGACCTGCCTTCTTCGGTTTGCCGGAACTTTTGAAACAATTTAGCCTGGTCTGCCGGTGTCAACCCGCGACCCTGATCAATGACTGCCACCACGACGTTTGTGTCAGTTCGTTTGGTTGTAACCCGAACGGTCGAACCGGCTGGAGCGAATTTGATTGCATTGCCAAGCAAGTTTGTCACCACCTGAAGCATTCTGTTGCGGTCAACGTTTACCTCTTCCTCAATGGCTTCGTTGCTTATCGTGATCTGCTTCATAGTTGCAAGACTGGCGACCATGTCGACAGCATTGTCTGCAATCTCCTTGATATTTTCTCGATTTAAATTCAAAACAAGTTGTCCAACTTCGAGACTCTCGAGTAGAAGCAAATCATTTATCAAATCGACTGAGGTCTGAAGACTCAAATTGATCCTATCGACCTGCTTTTTTCCGCGTTCCATTAGTTCTTTTTGCGTTTCAGTCAAAAGTTGAAGAGCCGCCATCGATGCAGTAAGTGGACTCCTCAAATCGTGCGCCATCATCTGCATAAGCCCGCGGCGGTACTCGGCTGACTCTATAAGCTGCGCGCTGGCTTGATGGATCACGGTGTCCAGTTCGCGCAACTCGTCTGACCCTGTCACCTCTTGCGTGAGCGGCTCATTTTTCGGCAGCATTCGAGCATTTGCCATCAGTACACGAAGTCTTCCGGTTACATCTTTGACGAACAGAAGAATCAACACCAGCGCAACGACAAAGTTCGAGATCAGTCCAGTTAAAACAATAACTTTAACCTGTTCCTCTGCCTGTTCTTCATTCCGGTTTAATACTTCAAGCTGAGCCTGCTGCTCCGCCATCAGGTCCATCAGAATTCTGTCTTTCACCCCAGCTTGCCTGATCAATACTCTCAAAGTGTTGGCTTGATTCATAATGCTTTCATTCTGCAAGTCATCATCGATCGAACCACTCAACTTGGAGAGCAATCGAGAATTTTCGTTTATGGTGGCATCAAGTTTCTTCAAATAACTGGTGATTCGCTCGTCATTATTAGTCAATTCGGCAATAGCGGTTGCTTCCTTTCGAGCCTCATCTTTGAGACGCTGATTCAATCGCAGTTCCTTCTTTCTGCCTGTTGCCGCGAAAGTTCCCAACGTACCGAGTATGTTGACGTGAATGACATTCAGATTGTCGATATGAGTGAGAATCTCAGACTGCTTGTGTTCCTGGTTAACAAGCGTTTTCGCCCGAGCGAGGGCTGAAAAAAGAAGTACGAAAAACACGGTATTGACTGCCAGCGGAATCAGGGCAAGAGCAATACCTTTGTGAATGATTCGTGCTTTGAACATCCACTAATAATACACAGTACATCAGAACATTTGTTTGATTGACAATTTAACCTGAACCTTCAAGTCATCTTACAACGCCCGTTTCGTCACCTTACATCGTTACCCTAACATTCAAGTGCACCTGATGGAGGCGCCCGATGTATAGATATTTACCGCTATCTTTGCCGCTCATTTGTTTATATCTGACCCTGAGTCTTTTTATTCAGCCTGTCCAATCGGCTGAAAAAAGAAATGACTCCGAGTGGCACAATGAAACGTGGAAGCCTGCAGCAGGTCTAACGCAAGTTCCCATCTGGCCGGGCAAAATTCCTGACGCTGTACCAACCAAAGGTCCGGAGGAGATGTCTAACACCGGAGTCTGCGTTGGCAAAGTATCGACGCCAACGATGACTGTGTATCCAGCAAAAGGAAAAAACACTGGTGCCGCTGTCGTTATTTTTCCTGGCGGTGGTTACTGGATTTTGGCGATGGATATTGAGGGAACGGAGGTATGCGACTGGCTGACAGCGAGAGGCGTGACTTGTATACTCCTGAAATATCGGGTGCCGGGAAATATGCTGTATCCGCGCTCGGGCTGCTATCCGAAATCGGCAATGGCATTAGAAGACGCGCAGCGGACCTTGAGACTTGTTCGTTTCAATGCTTCGAAATGGAAGATCGATCCTAACAAAATTGGAGTTCTGGGATTTTCAGCAGGAGGGCATCTGGTTGCCGCAACCAGCACACTCTACGACAAAAAATTATATCCACCTGTAGACGCGGCAGACAAAGTTAGTTGCCGTCCCGACTTTGCTATCGCTCTTTACCCTGGACACCTACTGGAACACACAACCTCAAACTTCCAGCTGAACCCGTACATTCCTATTACGAAACGAACACCGCCAACGTTCATTGTCCAGGCCGAGAATGATCCGGTCGACGATGTAGAAAATTCACTTGTTTACTTCGCTGGACTGAAAAAAGCCGGTGTTCCAGCCGAAATGCACATTTATGCCGATGGCAAACACGCATTCGGATTGAGAAAGACGAACCTTCCTATTACAAGATGGCCGGAACTGGCCGAGACGTGGATGAAAACAATCAAGGTTCTTTAGGTTCGTCAAAATTTCCGACCAGATCATCACCTCGGTACAGGCGAATAGAAGCACTAGATCTGGTGCTCCGCATTAAAAGAGCTGCGGAGGATTCTCAACAACTGTCAGACTCAAAGCATCGGCATGTCGTCGGAATGAAAGAAATACTTGAATTAGGTGCACGCAAGATGCGTGCGCTCCATGAAAGCGCTCCGGACAGGCAACCGGAAGAAATACTTGCATTAGATGCACGCAAGATGCGTGCGCTCCATGGGCGCTTCGGGTAAGATCTGAAGGTTTTCCCGGGCGAGGAATAGGTTAGTGGCTGTCAACAACGAACGGTTACCGGTTTTGATTGTGGGCGCAGGCCCGGTTGGGCTGACAATGGCATTGGCGCTGTCCATCTCCGGCATCAAGTTCCGAATCGTTGACAAAGCGCCACATCGCTCCGATAAATCGAAAGCACTTGGCATACACGCTAGAACGCTTGAACTTCTGGAAACTCTAGGTGTCGTCGATACGTTTTTGAAGAATGGACACATCGTTCACGCCACCAATCTTTTCTGCGGCTCTCAAAAGATCGTACATTTTTCGCTGGACGAAATCCCATCACCATATCCATTCGCTCTGATGGTGCCGCAAAGCGAAACAGAACGACTGCTAGCCGAAGAATTATCTGAGCGCGGTATCGATATCGAGCGCGAAATGGAAGTAACAAATTTCCTTCAAGATGATGACAAAGTCACGACCACTATCAAACATGCCGACGGGAAAGAAGAGACCATTCAGTCAAACTGGCTGATAGGATGCGATGGTGCCCACAGCACTATTCGACATACTCTCGGACTAACCTTCGATGGCGAAACCTATGAAGAAGGATTTGCCACCATCGATTGTTACGTCGATTGGGACAACTCAGATGACGAACTGCACGGCTATGTCTGCGAAGAAGGAATTGTCTTCTTCTTTCCTATGGGCAATCGCCGCTATCGCATTGTCGCCAATTGCCCGCCACATAAAGCCGAAGACCTTTTGACGCTGGAGAAGATGCAGGAACTGGTAAACCACCGTTGCGCAAAGAACATCCCCCTCAGCAACCCGCAGTGGGTGACTTACTTTACGATTAATCGACGCAGTGTCAAACAATACAACGTGGGACGTGCCTTCATATGTGGTGACGCTGCGCATGTTCATAGCCCCGTGATGGGTCAGGGAATGAACACAGGAATGCAAGACGCACTCAATCTGGCCTGGAAGATAGAGCTTGTAGAAAAGGGTATAGCGGCGCGAGAACTGCTTGAGAGTTACAACAATGAACGACATCCGGTCGGTCAAAACCTTCTCAACAGCACGGATGCAATGACGAAACTCGTGACGCTCCGAAGCCCAGTCAGTCAGGAAGTGCGAAATCACCTCATACCCCTCATTGCCAATCAAGACGTTCTGCATGAACGTGCATGCCGGAAAATCTCCATGGTTGGTCTTAACTACCGTGCCAGTTCAATTGTCGGTGAATACAGAGAATCAATCAGTCATGTCTTCCGTCACCCGATTGCAGAAGGTCCTGCATGGCTTGAATTCGGTCACGGACCGCTGCCCGGTGATAGAGCACCAGACGGAGAAGTCCATAGTGCCAATTCGGCCACACCTTCAACACTGTTTGAGCAGACTCGCGGATTCTCACACTTCGCATTGCTGTTTTCCGGACTGCACAAAGATTCCCTGCACGGCATCAACTTAGAAAACGCCATTCAACAAATAAAAGAACGCTACTCAGAATTCATTCGTCCGCTCATAATTGTCAGCGGAGATTCACTCCCTTCCGGTGCAAATGAACAAGGAACTCTGCTGGATAAAGATGGAAGTTTGCATCATAAATATGGTTCCTTCCACAATTGCCTGTATCTGATTAGACCGGACGGTTATGTTGGCTTTCGCTCGCAACCAATAGACCTGGAACAATTGCAGAAACACTTGGATAGCGCTTACTCCTTCCACCCCGGAACTGTGCCGCTGAAGCTTTAATGTTGAACCCGAGTTCAACTATTGACAATCATGCTTCCTCTGTTAGACTGAGGTTGCCCAATTCTAATTAGTAGTTCACAGACGTGCCCTGGCGCTGGAGCGCCCGGATGTGTTTGTTGAGGAAAATCCTCTGATGCCACCACGCTCAGCCAGTCTGGACGCGCCGGTTTCTGGCGCCCTTGATACGTCAAATGCAGCAACGCTTTCGAGCTATGTTCACACGAGCTTGATGTCAGATGCACGCCCGACAGCAACAGCACCACGTACTTTACCAACTCAACTGACTTTTACAGACGACATTTATCCATCGCAAAACGCGAAGTCTGCAATTCTGAAAACCGACCCGAGCAAGATCAGTTTCACTACACCAGCCGAAGACGCGAAGAGCGGAAGACAACCAGATTATTACCTGAACACAGAAGGCAAGCTCGTCAAAAATCCTAATGCGAAGCCAAGCCCTGATGGTTCGGTGAAAATCGAAGTAGAAGGAAACAACTCTGCCAAGCAAGCAAAGCAATATGCAGACCAACTGCAAAAGCAAGCAATCAGCGATCTGATTTCACAGTTTAAGCAAGCCCATCCCGGAGAGAAAGTGCCTGAGATGTGGCAGTCGATTGTCGATGCCCAACCGGATACAAGTTATCCAAACGGTGGCGACAACATGAACAACAACACAGTTACACCACAACAGGAGCAAGCCTACGACTCGGGAGCGAGCCAACCTGCACCCCCAAGCGACAACACACCAACACCACAACCGCAACCCTCCGACCAGAGTTCTGGTGGAGGCGGTGGCGGATCCTCCGGCGGCGGAAGCGACTCCGGCGGCGGAGGCGGTGGCGGTGGTTACAGCGGTGGCGGTGGCGGCGGTGGCGACTCCGGCGGAGGAGGCGGCTATAGCGGAGGAGGCGGAGGTGGTGGCTCCAGCGGAGGAGGCGGAGGTGGTGACTCCGGCGGCGGTGGCGGCGGTAGTTCCGATGCCAGCCCGGCCGGCGGAGGAACTAGTTACGACGGTGCCTCGACCAGCGTAGATCAAAAAACCTTACTAGAAAACGTAAAAATTGTAGCTGAAATCGCAAAGAAAGACGGAGTTGACCCAGCCACTGCTGTAGCAGACATGCTCGTCGAAAGCGGCGGAAACAACAAGGCTATAGGCGATAACGGTCATAGTGTTGGACTCTTTCAACTGAATGATCAAGGCGAGGGAGCTGGTATGTCAGTGGCTGAACGACAGGACCCAACTCGCAACGCCGAAATTGCTCTTTCACACTTTGCTAAAGCAAACTCGGGAGAAGATCCAGGCGTTGTGGCATACAACGCTGAACGCCCCGCCAATCGTTCAGCCTACGTCGCCAAAGTCGACGCCAGCCTGGGCGAAGCACGGAACTTGCTGAAACAGGCAGGCGAAGCTTAGTAAGATCAGCGAAGCGGCAGACTTCGCTGATCTCCTGCTCAAACTTGATCGCTCTTGTGCTTTACCAGATCGATGATATGTTCAAACGACCGATGCTGGATCAAACTCATCGATGATGGTCGGAGTTTTTACGCGGATCTTGTCGTTGGTTGTGATTGTCATTCTGATTGCGAGAGCCTGCATCAGCTTTTGCTCCAGAATTGGAATCCGCTTTAGCATCGCCACCGCGCACATTTACTGTGTTGTAGTTATTGACGATGACATTACCATCGCCACGATTGCCATTTGAATGATTATCTCGATCATCGAATCGACGCGTCGGCTCATAACGCCGATACCCATGATCGTCATCTTTATGACCGAATATGCCTTTCAAAACCACGCCGATATCTATGTTTATGCCACCACCGCGAGGAGGACACGGTTGCTCGATTGGTGGCACTCGTGGTGGGCAGGGGAATTCAATTGGTGGTGCAGGATACCGGACTGGCGGCTCGCAGCGTGGAGGTTCATATCGAGGTGGCTCATACCGTGGTGGTTCATATCTGGGCGGCTCACACGGCGGTGGCTCGCAGCGAACTGGTGGCAGTGGCACCTCGCATGGTTGTAAACGCGGAATCTGATACCGCTCATCGTTGTCGATTCTCGCAACCGAGTTTTGCTCAACCACAACGCGACCCCATCGATCTCGCTCCGTTGTCTGCAAAGAAACTTCCACCGCAGATGGTGCGGCATTGGGCTGACAAAAGTTGCGCAGAGGCGTTATTTCGATATGAGTCATCGCACCTGTAGCATTGGCGATCGCTTTTGTCTCCCCAACGAGAGCCATGAATTGCGTCGGTCCCATGCTGACCAGATCTTCTCGCAAACGAGCACTAGCAGCCATTCGGTCACCATTTTGAAGGAACTTACTGATCACAGTTGCTTCTTGATCGATGGGATCAACTCGCCTGACTTGATCTGGGCAAAAATTCTCGGGCATCTAAAGTCCTCCGTTAGAGAATTCGCAAAGTTATCACGCCGCCAAACAGCACCGCGAGGTTGCGAACAATCTCACTCTATACATTTAAGTCGGGCGCGGGAACTTCCGCAGCTGCTCATCACTTCAATTGAGCAAGTGACTGCATATTAGTTTTTCGGTGTGAGCAAAGTGTGATCAACCAGGGCCGACTATGCGTAATTACACCACTGCCCTACTTCTTATCAGGGTGATTCACTTCGCCACTTTTAACGTGTCTGGTACGCGCCAGTGTGTGCACCATGAAGGCACAATCGATTTCTTCACCATCACGAACCACAGAGACAGTGGCTTCGGCGATGACAAGGCTCCTGCCCACTTTGATAATGCCGCCACGCCCGATCAACTTTTCTCCATTAGCGGGATACAAAAAATTGATTTTAAATTCAGCAGACAAACATTCTTCTTCAGGATGTAAAACGGTATAGGTAGCAAAACCAGATGCTGTATCGGCGACCATAGCAACCATGCCACCATGAAAGAATCCATGCTGTTGTGCAAGACCTTTCGAGAATGGCACATGCACTTCCACTTCTCCCAAACCGACATGCACCAGTTTGCCACCATGAACTTGCATTACGCCTTGATGTGCAAAACTGTCCCTTACCTTCTGCTCGAAATTCGGGTCGAGCACCTTCAGGCTTTTGCGGCGCACTTGCGTTTGAATAGTCATATCGGACTCCCTGATGAAAACAAAAAGTGTACTTCAGCTTAACCATATTTCTGCTTCCCGACGCCAAAACGCTAAGCATTCTTAGTGTTTTGACAACCCATCTTGACTGAGCTTAAGAGCGAGCAGCACAGACACCTGGTAAACTGAGCCTCGGACTGTGGCTAGTCATGTGCGAGAGGTTGAGCCTTGGACGCAAAATCACTTTTTGTTCATGTGCTGGACAAATACAGAACCTGCAAATCGTATTCAGACGAAGGAGAAGTAATAACCACTTCTTCGGACGAAAAGAAACAGCCACCACAACAAATAGCATTCAAGACGTTTTTCGTCCGGCCCAATTACTTCCGCTTTTTCTGGCAAGATGGCTATGGAGACGGTAACACTGTCTGGTGCGACGGTAAAAAATCGCATTTGTATTTTCTCGGCAAGATGGACGAACAAGAGCACTTAAGTGCCGCTATAGCCGGCGCTACTGGAGTGTCGAGCGGCTCTGCGCATACGATTCCACGCATCTTGATGCCCGACCAAATAGCCGGTCGCAGCCTGTCTGACTTTTCATCGATAGAACTGGTAAAGGAACAACTCCGAAACGACGGAGAATTGATTCATCTCCGCGGGCTCTGGGGCACACAAAAGCAGGACATCTGGCTGAATCGCAGCGATATGACCATTGTCAGATTGGAGTACACCAGACATATACAGCCCGTGACAATTTCTCCGCATGAGCTACAGTTGTTCAAAGCGAAATTCAGCCCGGAGCAAGTCGCGGAGCTGGTCAAAATTCAAAGCCAGATGAAGGACTACGACGTAAAGGTGACTTGCGTCTATAACAAAGTCCAATTCGATCAGAACATCCCTCTTGAAATGTTCGATTTCAAACCGAATGCGCGTTCATGAAAAATCACCGGACAGTTATAGAAGTAACTGTCGACCGCTGACGTTTTTAAGTGTCAGCGGTCCTCGCTTGAGGCTGAGCTAGCTAGCTTGTTTGCTGGCCAGGCACTGCTCGCATTTACTTATCAATCTGGTGTATCGCATCTTTAAACCTGTAGCGATACTGGCAACGGTGCCGAAACTGGGGTTACGCTTTCCTCGTTCCACACTGCTCAAAAATGACCGGTCAACACCGGACGCTTCTGACAGCTCTTCCTGGGAAAGTCCCAAACGTTTGCGTCTGAGGGCGATTACTTCGCCCAAGCAACGATATAGTTCCTGATGTGTGTGTTTTCTGTTTGGCATTGTCGAGATCCTCCGCTGTGCTAGACGAACTACTCGCCGTTCGGTTGCAGAGTTTCATAAAGCTCAAAAGCCAAACCCGATGGCAAGTTGCTCAAGAGAGTGCTCGGACATAGAAGTCCCCAAAATATGAATGCATGAGCTTTTCAGAGAACTCTTGAGCTACGCGAGCAATCTGTCCTTAAATCCACCACAAAAGATTAAAATTAGAAATGAGTTCCAGAGTTCAGTGAAAGGCAAATGCAGTTAATACTTCTCGCTCTGGCTCCGAGCCTGTTGTGGCTCTGGTGGTTCTGGTCCACCGGGGGACGACGCCAACCTCTCGACGCTCTTGCACGCGCTTTCGTTTACGGTGCAATAGCAGTTATTCCTGCTTTCAAACTGGAAGGGTTTGGTGGCACCTACATGACGCACAATTTCATGCTTGTGAATTTTCTCGTGATTGGTCCAGTCGAAGAGTTATTCAAATTCATAGCGACATTGATAGCGGTGAAGACATCTACACCAGTGCGGGAAACATCAAATCGCATAGTCGTTGCAGCAGCTGCTGCTCTGGGTTTCGCATTTGCAGAGAACATCGGCTTTTTCGTCAGAATGGATCCGAGCACCATAATTTTGCGAATGCTGGCCACTGTTCCTGCTCACGTGCTGCTCTCAGTGCCATGGGCTGTAGCGTTCGGACGGACGCGCCGATTCACCCCTGGAGCCTGCGCTCTTATCGTTGTAGGTCTCATGCTGTCAAGCTTTCTTCATGGTGCATATGACGCTCTCACATACAGTCTCGGCTCATCTCCTTTTCTCTTGCTGATACTGCTGGCACTATTGAGCGCTGTGCTCTTGCTCCTCTATCGACAGTACATGACAGAAACTGGCGCCCCAACATTCCATATTCATCTATCAGATTTTAAAAAGCCGCTGCAATGGGATTGGGTAGGTTTTATTTTCATGCTCGGTCTGACGGTATCACTCGCCTTAGCACTGCTGGCATTAGTCGATGTGCCTGGTCGGCACGGTGAATATTCCAACTACACACTGGGAGCCGGCATCATCATTGGCTTGTTCTTCACCGGATTTCTAGCCCCGTTTTGCGCACCAAAAGCGAATGTTTCCATGCGAGAAGCCGCCGTTGGGTTGAGCTTGCTTGGCGTTTTCGTCGGGTTCCTCCTGGGCAAAGAAAGCCCCGTCTTTTTAAAGTGGTCATTCGGTTTAGCGGTAATTGGAGCACTCGGCGGTTGGCTCGGGGAGATGCTCCGCCCCAGCAGCCCGGTTGATAGACCGACCAATAAGGCAGTGGAAGACCAGGCAAATGAGTCCTGAGTCCATTTAATAACAACGGACAACCCAGACGATCAGTCGAACAAAGAAGCAATCCACACACTGTTATGTGAGTGTTACTTAAGGCAAGCATACTTTGCACATCCCCAAGAAACGCAACTTTCAGAGCTCAGCGCTGAAGCAATTGCCCAGATCTCTTCAGGAGTTTCTAAAATGCCCAATACAGAAGCAGATTCGATCATTCAAAAAGTGCAAAGCCAGCTAGACACCCACGGTCGCAACGCCGAAGCACACGCATACACGACATTGGTCGATGAACTGCGCGACTACAAAACAAACCATTGCGTCGAACAAACTAACGCATTGAACAAGCAACTGGAAGCATCCGGCATACTGCCCCAGGTAGCTGTGGGTTGGCTGCAAAACGATTATGACAAAATCAATGTCAATCGTGACGATTACGGAATAACAAAAGATGAAATCGCCAGCTACGCTCAAGGCGGCGGTTCCACTAAAGCCGATATCGATGCAATGCTTGCAAATCAACTTCTGACAGCAGATGACAGAGGTCGCTCACAATACGATGACATAGCCAAACGAAACTGGCTGGGCGCAGACCCCGAAACCATCGAAAAAGCCGATCTCAGAGCGTATGACAGACAAGAAACAAGACACAATAAAAGAGAAGAGAAACACGAAAGTGTTCGTGATGCTGCGGCACAACTATTTATGGGCTCACCACCCCTGATGGCAATACTTGATGCCTCACACGACGGAACCTGCGACGGGCGGGTCAGTGAACGAGACATGCGTCGCTTCCTCACAGCCTACGAGGTAAATAACAAAACTGAAAATGCAGGCACCGGACCATACACACCCGAAAACGCTCAATATGTAAGCGACCTGCTAAATGGCAAATATCCTGAATTGACAGGCGAGAATTTCACTGGTTTCAGTGCCCGGGCGTTGGCTCGAAGAGCCGGTCTGGATCACGTAAAAATCAATTCAATCGATGACTACGATCAACTCTCAGCAGTTTATGCCGACAAAACAGCACAAACACAGCGTCCTGAAGAGCCAGTTCAACGAGCTTGTGACGAAGCTCACCCTGAACATGCACCAGTAACAGCAGGAGACGCCCCCGACAGCGCTGTCGATCCGGGAGACGGTCATTCTGAAATATACGGACAGATCGATGAATTGTCGCACTATCGCAAAGGCGAAGGTCAGTGGCACGTCGCTAAACGATTGCTCAACGCAGGAAATGACGAAGGCGAGGCAAGCGCATCGAACCAGGATGTCTGGAAACTGACTATGGATCTCTTATCTGTTGACGGAACAAAATCACTCGACTCCAGAGGTCGCTCTCACCCGGTCGTGCATCCAGGAGACGATGCACCTGTCATTGAAAACATCGATATGCTCAAGGCTAAGAATCCCAGGTTAGCTGAATCCATACAGAAATTGGAAAAGAAGAATGCCGCTAAAACAACTTCTTCACAAGACGCTTCAGATTGTGAGGAGATGTGTGGAGACTAGATCTTGAACAGAACAAACAAGCGCTAACGCAGAAAATGAGAATTTAGCCGAATGGAACCAGGAAGGGCATAGTTATGCTCTTCCTGGCGTTCTACAAGACTGAAGTCTAAGTAAAATTTTCATACACACAGGCTTTTCCGCATGCAATAATCGATTTCAAGATCACCAAAGGGGACACGAGATCCATGCTTAAGTCGATAAGAATCGTCATTGCTCTGGCAGTGACGCTATTGTGTTTTCAAACGAATGCATATGCACAGAAAAAGCCTCTCTGGTACGGAATAGAGCAACAATACTTCAAGGGCAGAACCTCCACCAATGTTCTAGGGTATTTTGTCGAATCAACATGCAACTGGAATCTAGAAGGGCAAAACCGCACCCTGATGTTAATTGCAACGCGTTCAGCCATTGGTAAAGGATGGGATGTCCCAGCCGATGCGGTAGCAGTTGCTGCATCAGTTCTCGACTTTACGACCGTAGATCCAGCCGGACTTAATTGCGATTATCTTGGCGCTCTCGTCTCAAAAGAGCGCGCCGGTAAAATCTTCAAAGACACAACAGATCCGATTTTGCGAGTTGAGTACACTGACATAAACTTCCCCAATAGAAAGTTGTACAAAACCCTCGGTACCAAAACAGGCTATGGACAGGAAGCACTCCTCAATCTGGGAATTTCGCCGGGAACGTGCAAAATCTTGCGATTTGCAGTCATCGTCAAACCCAAAATAAACAAATACATTGATGATTACGGTTTAGCGACGGTATCGAAGATGCAATATCATCAATTTCCTGACGCGAACCGGGACATAAATCATCCAGTAGACATCTTACTGAAAGTTACCCGCGACGAAGGTACAGATCCACTCCTCGCTGTTTAACAGCAAGTCGAACCCAGGTAATCGCCTGAAGCAAGAACCTATTTGGTCTGATCGTTGACTGTCGTCGATTGATACGGAATTGCCCAGAACGGCACTTCAGTATGATTGTTGCGAATCATGCCGGGTACCTGTCTCAAACCACGAGCGACAAAGTGCTGGTTGTTCTCTTTGTTGACGACATCAATCATCTTGCTGATGTTGACCGAGCCCCAACCGGTTGTGGCATCCCATCCAGGACCAGCGCTGTAGCCCTTAACGCCCTCGTCGGTATTGTTGCCGATAGTGACGTCGCGGTAAACTTCCGGGTTCGATTTGCCGAGTCTGTACAGGGTTGGATTCCAGAAACCAGTTGGTTTGCCGGTTCCCTGACTGACTACCGCAGCGGCAACAGCTTCAGCCGGGGCTGACGCACTTGTACCACCGATTGCTTGCACGCCGTCATCCGTAAATGTGTTCCATCCACTTCTAGGATCGCCGTTGGCAGCAATGTCCGGAACTCCTCTGCCCTTGAAGGCTGGATTGTTCATATTGTCGGGCATCTTCACGCCTTCCTGATAATCAGGCACAGGCGTCTTCAACGATCTGCCACCGCCTGTGGCGCCGTTGCCTGACCAAACCTTTTCAGAACCATAAGTGCCGTCCGGCTTGAGAATCAGCTGCGTGCCACCAACACCGGTGAAATACTTGAGACCGGCTGGTTGGTCTACAACCTGCTTCTTGCCTCTCCATCCGTCACCGGCACCATTATCGCCGGCTGCGACTGTAATCGTAATACCCTTGAGAGCAGCTCTCTTACCGGCGTCTTCCATAGCAGACAGAGCCTGGTCAGTCCAACCGGGTTCATACATGCCCCAGCTGATGCTGGCGTGACTGATTTGACTTTCACCGGCTTTCGGGAAGGTCATGCGATCGATACCGTTAGGCATACCGGTGTCATCGTTCGGAGCCTGAATCATCACTGTCTTGGCTTTGGGCAATCCCTCTTTATGGATTACGCCATCGAGGGCATTTTCTCCGTTCGCACCCTGTGGATCAGGTGTGGGAGCTTCCTTGGCTATATTTACGGTTTCGAAAGTCTTGGGGTCAATTCCCTTCGACCTGAGATAATCGTTCCAGCCTTCAGGCATAGTGCCACCAAGTGACAGGAAGCCTGTGGTCATGCCTTTTCCATCGAATTTCGGATCAGCGCCGTAAGCTTTCATCACTTCCTGCGTATCGACCGGTCTGGCACCGCTTGCCTGGGGCTTTGGAGCCGCTTCAGAAGCGACGAGACCATCTCCCATAGTTCCACCTAGCTCTGGCGGCAGATCAGAAAGTTTCACATAGTTCGTATGGAACTGCGGTCTATTGTCCAAGCCCAGAACGCCACGAATGTGCGGTGCAACTTCTGTCGGAACCGAAAGTGTGCCGCTTCGTCCGCGGAAGAGCTCACCATTTTCGCCCTGGAATTGTTGGAGAGTAGTTCCAAATGCCTTCTGCATTTGCTCGGCGCTGCCTTCCAACACAAAACGTCCGGAAGCTTTGGTCTGATCAGTGATAGACAAGTTATGGTCAGCAGCAAACTTGTGCACTGCTTCAGCTGCGACCGGATCCGTTCCGAATTTCGCTTCGATTTCGGCATCCGTCAATGGTTTAGCACCATTAGCGATGCGCTGAATATAACGGTCCATCAAAAACTCTGAACCCTTGGTTTTAGCCAGAACAGTGACGGCAATATTGTCGGCACCCTGAACATCGCCTACCAGGCTCGCTTTAGGTGCGGGTCGGTCGGTGTAGAGAAGATTTGCTCGCTCACCTTCGATCTTGATATTGGAGGCAAGATTCAAGCTTCTCGCACCAAATCGTTCAAACGATGTGGCATCGACAGCATTGGCGGCGGCAACGGCCCCGGCTTCAGAGCTGAGTCCTGGAATTTTGAATGAGGTTAGTTTATTGTTGACACCATTCCAGAAGTTGTTCTTAGCTTCAGCGAAGCCATCCAGGCGTTCGGTCATCATCAGCTTGTTGGCGGCACCTGCGCCGAGTCGATAACCACCCATGGCAATCACTGAGTTAGTCACGAACGCTCCGCCGGCATCGCCGAGTTCATTGCCGGCAGCGTTCAATTCGCCCATGGTTTTGGCATTTCCAGCCTTCGAATAAGCGTCCCCAATGGGTTTTGCAGCTTCGTACATGAAATAGCCGCCGATTGCAGCTCCAGCAATAAGCCCGGCTGGTCCACCTTTTGGCAGAACGGTTTTGAGCACAGCTCCCAGGGCGGCTGACTCGCCAACCATGATGGCGGTATCTAGAGGATGAGCAAATGCGTCCGCCCCGGCCTTGAGTACCCCCTCGGGCAAGTGTTCCAGACCCTTTGCAGTGACGTCGGCATAACGCGTCAACTTGCTGGAAGGAGCTGCTTTACTATCGTCAGGGCTAAATGCTTGCTGCCCTAAAGCTTGTCTGGTGGGGTCATTCTGAGCTACTGGGATCTTGTCGTTCGGGTTATCGCCAGGCATTTGACATTCCTCATTCCAATTAACGACGCGCGGAAGCTAAAACCCGGGTGGGCTTTATTGTTTGCTGTTTCGCGAGGGTTGAGACCGCTATTGAAAGAATAGTCGTCAAGGGCTTACGTGTACATTGGTGGAAATACGCACCGGCCTGGTTATCAGAGCTCGAAAAGCCCACAGGGCGGTGGAACCTTTCTTAAATCTTTCATTTAATCTAGACCGCAGGCCAGACCAAAAGAGCTCAGGTTTCAGCGATGATACGACTTTTGATATTAGAAACACGCGAACCGCGATCCAAATCCCAACTGGCGCATGTCTTTGCCATACCTTCTTCAAACGGTATGCGATCAACATAATTCAAGTCGCGTTCAGCTTTGCTGATATTGAAGCCTTGGTTGTAGCCAGCCAGGCGTAATGCTGGTCGAGAGTACTGACACAGAACATTCTTGATTGGAGCCGGTGAAACTGAAGCCAGAATGCAGGCGCTATCAACAAGGAAATGGGCAAACCATTCAGGAATATAGATCGTGCACCGCGGCAGCCCAAGCCCGTCAGCGATAGTATCGAACAACTTGCGCTTGCTTATCTTCTGCCCGTCTGTAAGATTGTACGTCTCACCGAATGCTTTCTCGCACAGAATCGCAGACATAATTGCTCTGCATAAATTTCCGACGTAGATGACGTTAGTATCGAGTTCGCCGGTGCCTACAAGCATGGCTCGGCGACCCTTCAGCATGCTGATTACACGCGGCATCCAGGCCCGTTCGTTCGGTCCATAAATGAATCCTGGTCGCAGTACCGTCACCTTGATCTGTGATGAAATTTCCGGTGACAGAACAAGCTGCTCTGCTTTGATTTTCGAATTAGCGTAAGCTTCCTTCGACTGCATGTATGGCGCGTCTTCACGCGCATCGAAGATGTGAGTCGCACCCATGATTACAGACAAACTGCTGATATGGATCAATTGTTTGACACCAGATGCGATGGCAGCTTGCGCCACTGATCTAGTTCCGTCCACATTCACCACGCTCAATTCTTCCAGTGTGGCCATAGGCGCAATCGAGGCTGCCGTATGTATGACAACCGACACACCGGTCATAGCCTCGCTCAATTTGTTTTGATCGCTTAACTCTGCGCTGATTATTTGAAAATTAGGAAACTTGGCCTGTAACTCCAATAAGCGACTGCTTTGACTGGTGGGACGAATTAATCCAACCACGCCATAACCTGCCAAGAGGAGCTGTTCAACCAGGTGGGCGCCCACCAAACCGGTCGCTCCGGTAACAAAAACTCTGGTTGATGATGGCGGGATCACTGAGGAAACCTGGTGCATGAGCGATTATTTATTGCCGCTTGTTGGCATATTACTAATGAGCAGCGACACGTAGGACTTTAAACTACAGTCTGCGATGTGATCAATAGGAACTTTTGAGATGATGAAAAGTCATCGGATTAGAGATTGATCGCAAAGTCCTCCGGCAGCGTTTTGGGATAATGACGTGAGATCAAGAGAGGGGAAATCCGTTATGCGCTTTCGCAGAAAGCTAGGCTACCTGTTGGCAACATGTGCAGCCGCCATCACTCCGGCGTTCGCGGCACCCGTCTGCAACCTCGATAATGAAGCGGCAGAGAAACTCAACTTACCAATTTATGAATGGACCGACCCGAGTGTTCCGAACAAAGGAACGATCGTGGCGATTCACGGTCTGACATTTTACGCAGCCGCTTATGATGATTTCGCCAAGCACTTAGCCGAAAAGGGCTATCGCGTCTATGCCGCCGACATGCGCGGCTTTGGACGATGGAAGGAAGAGTGCAAGAAGTTCGGCGGCGATGACAAAATTCATTTCACCCAGAGCACAGAAGACATAGTTAAGCTTCTTACCTTTCTAAACAATCGCGACGGAGAAAAACCTATTTGTCTGGGAGAGAGTCTGGGCGCAAACCTGGCTTTAACAGTCGCTGCAGAGCATCCAGACCTGGTGCAATCAGCCATAGTCAGTGCTCCCTGCGTGAAAACATGCGTACATCCAACTCCACGCTGGGCAGTTGATTTCTGGAAAGGATTAGCTCATCCAAACAAACCACTCAATTTGGAAAGATACATCGAACCATATCTTTCCAACAACAAAGATCTTACAGCCGCATGCATGGCTGATCGTAAGATATGCCGCAGCATGAGCCCCGTCGAATTAATCAAAGCCGATAAAACAAACAAAATGGCTATTGCACAGCTTGAGTCGATACCAGATACACTGCCGTTATTGATCATGGCAGGAAAAGAAGACCAAGTGGTAAAAGCGAGTGCGCTACCAAAAATGGTGGCACGTTTGAAAACCAAAGACAAAACTCTTCATGTCCTTCCAAAGCATGGGCACTTGATGATCGAGCATCAAAAAGTAGACACCACGGTAGCTCAAGTGATTGATACCTGGCTCGATAAACGCCAACCGCCCGTAATGACTTTGTCGAAAAGTCTTTAAACCAGATAGATGCCGTCTCCCCTGCCGACCCGCTTGGCCAGCACACTAGGGTTTCGTCGCAGCACAGTCCTAACAATCTTGCGGGAAGTATTTCGCGAGTTTCTAGAGCACGAGATACTGACACGATGCGCTGCTATCGCATTCTATGCCATGCTGGCGTTTGTACCTTTGCTGGCTGTTCTTTTAGCCATATCAGTTCAGCTATATTATGTGTCTTCATTTCTGCCACCCGAGCTGCGCTGGGTTGAAGTCCAAACCATCAATGAATTGAAACGCGGACTGAGCACAATCATTCCTGCCGACGCTTACGAGGTGGTGCAATTACAGATCGAAAGAATGCGTGCAGCACACCCTGTAACAGTTTTATCGATCGGATCGATACTTTCATTGTGGGTCTCATCATCACTGTTCATGTCCATTATGGATGCACTGAATCGGATTTATGGTTTTCGAGATCGACGTTCGTACTGGCAACGCAGAGCTCTAGCCATGCTTATGACACTGGTACAGTCTGTCTTTGTACTCGGCTGCCTTGCTTCCATCGTTGCCTGGCCTCAGTTTATGTCCAGGCTTGGTCTGGTAGGAATTACATCGATGATCGTATCAACATTGCATATGGTGGCGGCATTTGCGGTAACTCTGGTGAGTTTCGCTCTTACCTTCCAAATTGGTCCACCCTCCAAACAACGAATGTTCTGGATTACTCCCGGCAGCTTCTTCGGTGCCGTAATTTTCATCGCCATCTCATTTGGCTTTAGACTTTATGTTCAGAACTTCGGTGCTTATGACCGCGTCTACGGCTCTCTTGGCGGGGTGATGGTGCTTCTCCTGTGGTTTTATCTTACTAGCGCCGTGATTCTGGGTGCTGCAGCAACAAACAAAGTTCTTGAAGTTGCGCATGAGCGGGGACCGCATAGCTGAATTAAGAAAACAGGTTCGCATTTGCATCCGGGACTATCAGCCAGTTGAGCACTCCCGGAATCGCCACTGCCAAAAGCAGTAACGTAGCGCCAAGCAAAAGTTTTCGGCAAGCGTCCACCTTGCTTGTCGACATGCAGAAGCCTTGAACGAGGCGGATGATTCCATTGAGTGCACACACGCCCTGCAAAGCACAGGCAAACAAATTGAGAGCAGCCTCAAGATTAGCCATATTGTTGACTCTGACGGTGCCTGCTGTATTGACGCCATCAATCACGGTGGCATCAGTGACGGTGGCATCAGATGTGGAAGCTTCTGATTCCATTTGCGGTGAGATCGTTCCGTTGGTCGCCCCCTGCAAGGAGGGCGCAGCATTTCCTGAAATCCCGGCAGGCATTGGAGCCGGCGCGGCTTGTTGGGCCCGAGAGAACATGGCACGGCGAGCTACAGGACCTGCGGAAGGGAGCGGTTGTGCAAAAATCCTCTTGTCTGTTACGAAAGGAGCGTCATCAGCCAATGCAGCACCAGCAGCACCGGCGGCAACAGCACCAGCAGCCGGGGGAGCACCACCTGCGGAATCCTTTACTGCATGAGTATTGGCACCGACGACACTATAAAAATTGCGCTCCAAGCCCTGATATTCGTAGTCACTCTGCAATTCCATTACAACTGCGCCGGTCACAGGAGTGACGACCCGGTACACAGTGCCGAGCGTGACAGCAGTATCGACCTGACCCAATTCGGCGCAACGTCGTGCCTCGTCTGCGGCCCAGATGGTCGATAGCCTGCTTGCCACTGGGAATTCATAGTTAGTCAGCGAGTTATGCTTGTTGGGCAACTTCTCGCGGACGACTTCATAACCAGAACCATTCGATGCGACGTTGTTAAAGAAGCTGGTCAAATCTTCGGCAACCGAACTACCTTGTTCTATGCTTCGAAATTCAGGGCTGGCAGCGCGGCTCCATGAAACAAGTTCGGTCTTCGCCTGGTTTTCTTGATCGTCAAGTTTGTAATCGTAGATATTGAGTCGGTGGTCGCCCGCTACCAACAGCTGCTGAAGCAATTCAGTATCAGCAGGATAGAAAACGGGTTGGGCTCCATGAATCCAAACAATAGATGAATGAAGATCACGGCCAATGAACCTTTTCGCGGCAACCAGGGCCCTGGCGTCATCTACGCCGCCACCATACTCGACGCTGTCCAGACGTGAAATTGCTTGATCGAGCGAGAGACTCTCTACATCATCTCTATGATCGGCAAGAAAGACACGGGCGGAAATTCGCTTCGGAATCGATGAAAGCGCCTTCTTCAGCTGGTTCCGACTGCTTGCCGCAGCGCCCGAAGCATCTATCACAATCGCCATTTTGCCAACATTGTCCGAGGTTTTGACTAACTTTTCAGAAATTATCATGTCTTCAAGCGAGTGAGTAGCGCGGGCGGAGAAACCGCCAAAGTCCGATGCTCTGTGTGCGATGAACTGATAGCTGTGAGCAATTCCAGGCTGAATCTGCCCAGTGTAGACAAATCTGCTACCGGCACCACTCAATTTTCCTTCATTTGCATTGGACGTAATTGGTGCATTACTTTCAAGAGATATAGAGGTTTTCGCATCTGCAACATCAAAGTTGGACGTGATTATACGTGGTGCTATGAAAGTGAAATCACGTTTTGTCCTGGCGTTGAGACCAGATGTGATACCAATGCGCACTTTCATTTCACCGTACTGAGGAACGGGATAGGCTTGCAAATTAATGACCCCACGGGAAGGTTCAGTGATCAACAGGGGGTCGCGATGGCGCTCCGTTATCCACTGATATGCCTGCGTGACGCGCTCAGTTGAATTGAAAGCTGCCTCTTGAGGTTTTCCATTTACCCATAGCGTCACACGCGACACGGCTGAATTTGGCGGTAAGGAAATCTTTGCTTGCGCTTCCTGCACCTTTGCGGTGCTATTTCCGAAAACCATAGTCCAATACGTTACGGACGTAAGCGAATTTGCATCAACATGTCCCGTAATCGAAGATTCAACCATGGACAGCCCGCTCACCTTGGCGTTAGGATCAGCAACCGCCACATTTTGATAAGTATCGATCGGAGCGGCGGACTCTTTGTAAGTCTTTCCTGAAACAAAAAAATACAGCTTCCTGGCTTGAGCGCTATCGATCGGGATAAACGACTCAGCCAGGGATCGGGGTCGTTGGTCGTTGTTATTTCGCGCCAGTATCTCTAGTTCTGGAGCAGCATGGAGATTGTTCAAAATCTCGTAGCCGAAATCGACGCTCCGTGAATCGGCGGATACAGCGAGTTTCTCGCCCAGTGCAATAGCAAGACCACGCAATTCAGGCGTCAAGGTGACAGCAGCCGAGACGAATGCACCAAGCATAGCCGCACAAAATACAGAAAGAGAAATGCCGGCATCGACCTTAAGCAAAAGTTTTCGAGATAACGCCAACGAATAAACAAGTGCAAGTGCGGCAGTCGGCAACACGATGTTCCAATCAGCCCGCGCGCCTGTGGCCACCATTAGAGTGGAAAACAAAAACAGAGCCGAAAGAGACAATCCGCCAGTCAGCCCGTTAAGAAAAGCAAGAAACCGCGGTCTGGAAAGCGATAAATTAATCGCGTTGGCAACGTAAATGCTACAGATGGTACAAATGGTGCCTAAAAACACCCACTTATTAATCGTAGCCGCGTCAATAGCGTTGCGCGCCAGTACTAAACAAAGTGAAGCAGTCATGGAAAGCGGTACCACAAGCCCCCACAAGGTGCTGCTCTTAGGCAGTGGCAACTGATATGCGGTCTGCGAATTGTTTTGCACAACAAACCGGCGGCGTTCTTGCTGAAAGATGGAATGAATGCAATAGAGAAGCAAGATCCCCCAGCCAAAAAACAAAGCAGTAAAAAAAGCAGGCCAAATAATCGACGCTGCTATGATGACCAGCGCGCCGATCGCAAGAAATCTGCTCAGCTGCAAGCTCGAATCAGACACATCAAAGTCATTCCTGGAAAATGAGCCTTCCCAGGCGTTATCACTACTGGACCTGTTGCTCTGTCTGTGAAGCGCATCGGCTCTCAGTTTTGCCAGATCATCGGGCGTAGTGCCGGACTCGTTCTCGCTTGTAATCATGGTGCTTTCCTCAAAATATTGCGCCAGAGAACAAAGCTGTGCGTGCGAAATGATGCACGAGCAGCCTGCTCACAAACAGTGATGCCGAATTAGTAAATTGGTGGGAGGCAGTCGAAACCGACTACTACTTGACTTTAGCCCGCCGAGCAACCCAAGTCAACGCGGGTTTTCACTAGTTCGCTAGCAGCAAAAGGACTGTTATACAGACAGGCGCACCGATTGAGGTCGTTGTCGTGTGGATGCGACAGGCTCGCATGAGATAATATTGCGCAAGGAGAACCTGGGGAATCATGAGCGCGATAAAAGACGAAATCGAAATAGACATACGCGAAGCGACCACCTATGAGTTAGCCGAGCAGGTCTCTGACAAAATTATGGGTCACACCATGCCGCCGGTGCAGCACGACAAGCTCTGGCACAAGTGGGAAAAGAACTTACTTTCCGCGCTGGTTTTACACTGTGCTTTATCCACTGAGGATGATCGTCCTGCCTTTGAAAAGTTGCATCAGTTTCTGCTTTCACCAGAGTTTGGGCGCGATGAGATTTTGAACGCATTGACCAGACCAGAAGAAATCGCGGCTGTGGAAAAGTTTGAATCAAGTCTGGCTCTATCGCCTGCCAAACCGCACGCACCAATTACTAAATTGATGTTGAATCGCTGGTCCGGCACCATTTCTGGTTTACAGAGCCGCATCAATAAACTTCGCTTTGAAGAAAAGTAGTAGACGTCTGCTTAAAGTCAGCGAATAACTACAGACGCATTTTCACACTCGAATGAGACATCGCTTTCCATAAACAACATCTTGAGCAGGTCTCTGTAAAATCCATAGAGTGGAATACGGCGAGCAACTTCATCACGCATAGAATCTCTGTTCAATTTGAAAGATCGATGGGAAGGACCGGCCATATGGTCGATCTCCAGATAGTAGTTGCTGAGCGGCTGCACCTGAATTTCAAACAACCGACCGTGCCAACGCACCACACTCTTAATGGCGCGCCATCCAGTTTTCTTTCGCTCGGAGGGCTCGCACGTTAAGTAGTCCTTGGTTTCGACAAACTCAAGCAACTTATCTGTGGGCGAACTGCCGTTTGCAGGCAAGGCAACAAAAGCTAGCTCGTCGAGTTTCTCCCAGTCGCGGCCAGCAACTGTTACCGCCAACAATTTTTCGTGAACTTTCTGACAGGTCGCATCGTCTTCGCAAACAATTTTGATGCCAAAAATGTCTTTGACGAATTTACTGTACTGACGCAAGTGCTTATCGCGTGAGACAAGCTGATCGATCATGAACAGTTCGTCTGTAACCTTATTCCAAAGCTCTTCTTCAGCCTTGACGCGGCTCGTCAGGCGATTTACTCCCGTATCCAGTCGCCCTGCCGGTAAATATTCGATGAAGTTGGCTGAAAGCTGTAATGGCACCCAATCCAAATCTTTCTTGTAGCGGAAATTATCGAGCATCTGATTTCCCAGATCGATGTCCATCACGGAGAACAAAGTCTCTCTCGTAATGCGTTCGCGAATCAGGAAAGGTCGATCATCGTCATCACCAGGCAGAACACCGATGACATTGCTATGCAGCTCAAACTCGCCCTGCAGCACCACCGACGCCAGCAAGTGCGCCAAAAGGTGAAGGTGCCGTTCACCATCTAAGATGTTCTGCCGAAAAGATTCACGCACACTCAAAATCAAGTCACGATCGAGTTCGATCTTGAGATGCTTGCCGGGATCTGCCTCCTGCTCGGCTTTCTTATCGGCCAGAAAAGCTATAAAACGGTGCAAGACAGGATCATGCATCGCCATCATAAGAGGTGAGTGAACTTGATGCATTTTCGCTCCGAATTGCTCAGCCTAGGCTAGTCTATTCCGAACTAACTGTTTAGTCGAAGCCTTGGCTGTCGATGTTTAAGGAACGTGACTGTAAATTAACGTGATTGGGTGCCGGCAGTAGGACTGATAGCGCCGTCCTTTGAAGCCTGACGCTGGCGCAACGCCGCCGTGACAGGGTCGCTAATCGGACGAGCGGGTCTCTCGAGTTGCACGGGACTATTGATGAGACGAATCAGAGCGACGACAAAAATGACGATGCCCATCCACAAAAATGCCTTCGGACCAAAGGCGAGAAGCAAGGGTATGGGTAGAAAGGTAACGACACAGAGGGTCGTCACGATAGTGTTCAGATGATCGGGCTTTCGCTCAACAGCCGGCAATTTGCTCTTATCAGGAGCCAGCTGGGCGCTCGAATCAGTTGAGGGCGTCGAAACTGAAGTCGAACCTGACGCGCTCAAATTTACATTGGGACCACTAATGGGACCATTCTGACTTGTGCCCTGACCTTCCACAGATGTTCCTCTTTGAAAGCACCAAAAGCATATATCCGAAAGTCCAAAAAAAGAATGAGATAAATACGAATTAGTCTATAAATGGTCTAAGCCAACACCTGTGGCAAAAATTGTGTCAGAAGCGCAAAGATGACAACCGCTTAATAGGCTTTCGGGCGAAAACGATTATCCTAATGACATTTGCCGGTCCCTCCGAGAACCAAACATATGCGCGTTCTGTACATACTAATTTCGGTCCTTCTGGCCCTCGGCAGCAATGTTGCTGCCTTCGCTGAGCAGTACACCGATGAGGAGCTAGGTATCGTCGGCAGCGAGCGAAAGCCGCTTACGTCCATCCAAGCCTGGTCTGAACTGCCCAAGGGCAATGCCAGCTCGATGATGATGAGCGCAGAATATTCAACCCGCATGGGATATGTTGACCAGGCTATAAAGCAAAGCAGACGCGCACTTCAGCGCGATCCGGATGACCTCGATTTGCATATGGCTCTAGCCGAAGCGCTGGAAAACAAAATCAAGACTCAGGACGACCGCGATCCGTATCTCTATAACGAGTGCGTCAAAGAATGGTTGCTGGTCCTACGCAATGAAGTTGGCGACGAATCGGGGCTGACCTGGCACGGGCTTGGGCTTCCGAAGATGCAAACTCTTTATCAAGACAGTGCCCGCGGCGGCGTCGCTAAGCAACATATCCTCGAACTGACAGGGTCGATGCCTAAGCCATGGGAGACAAACACAAAATATCTCAAGAGAATCGCCAAAGACGCTGACGCTCACGTTGCCGGTAAGGTGCTCATAAAACCGAAGACTTCGGCTCATCCTGCTCCGGAAAACGATACGCACTAGCCGGCGGCTGCGCCCCTCAGTCAGCTCAAGGAGTCGATCAAGACTCGTCTCGATCAATCCTCGTCTCGATCAAGCCTTCTGGAACAGTTCAATCTGGTCGAACTTGTCGCCCAGAACCTGTTTGCTGTCCGCCCCCAGCCAGCGATCAAGCACTGTAGCGTAGACGTTCCGGAAATCCATTTTGTACTTCAAATCACCGTCTTCCAGGCTGGTTAAACTTGGGGCATCGCCGATGATACCACCTTTGATGCTGCTGCCCAGCACCAGCATTGGTGCGGCAGTGCCATGGTCAGTACCACGACCGCCATTTTCAGCGACACGCCTGCCAAATTCAGAAAAGGTCATTACGACCACCTCTTTATCTTTGTTGTGAGCCTCGAGATCTTGCTGGAATGCATTCAACCCGCTGGACAGTTTTCGCAGCAGTTGATCGTGGTTCCGTCCCTCATTCGTATGAGTATCAAAGCCACTCAATGTGATGTTATAAATTCTGCAATTCACACCACCAGTAATCATCTGAGCGATAAACTTCAGGCCCTTACCGAAATTGTCATTGGGGTATTGCGAACTTGTCTTGTAATTCTGCACAACCTTATTCAAGTAGTCTGATGCAGCCGTAGTATCCATTCCAACCGCGCGCAGCTGGTCGACATAGTGACGGTCCAGTTTGAAGTCTTTATAGATGCTATTGAAAGCTTCTATCTGAGCCAATCGATCTGCTTCGTTCTTAGGGTCGGCTTTGAATTGAAAATCCGCGACATTATTTACTGAAGGAACAATGACTTTCTGTGCCGACAATGTCTTCGGCAAAATAGGATCGACATTTATAGCTGGGAAAAAAGTGTCAGAAGCGTTCGCCTTAGCTGGTGAGCTCAAGTCAAGATAGCGCCCAAGCCAGCCTGTATCTTTAACCTTGCGCGGTTCAGCAGTCTGCCATATCTCGATAGAACGAAAGTGAGAACGACTTGGCTCCGGATAGCCGACGGCCTGAATAACTGCCAGTTTGCCTCTTTTAAATTGATCTGCAAGCTCCGGCATGCCCGTGTGCAAGCCAACACTTTGATCCAGCTGCAATACGTCTTTCTGTTTGATACCAATCGTTGGTCGTGCCTTGTAGTACGCATCATCAGCGTACGGAACGACCATGTTCAAACCATCATTACCGCCTGCCAACTGAACGACGACCAGGATTTTGGACGCAGCAGGACGAGTACCTGCCTGTGCGCCGAGGGTCAACAATTCACCCATCGTAAGCGACGCACACAGCCCGATGCTTCCTTTCAAAAAGCTACGTCTTGAAATTCCCATAGATTCTCCTATGCCAGTTGGTAAGACGGAAGTGTCATAATCAGATGAATCAATCCTCGCATTTTAACATCTAGAGCCTTGCCTGTCGGAGGTCCATCGCCAACCTTTCCGCTAGCATCGCCGGCAACATAGGCAAGCAGCTTTTTGCGGGTGTTGTGCGGAACATCACCGTCGACCAGTGCCACCAACAAGTTATCAACCATGTCAGATGCGGAACTGACATTGTAGTTTTTGGCCAGCTTGACTGGATTTATATAACCATCTGTAGTATCAAACTTTTGCGTGCTGATGCGCGCGGCATAGTTGAAGCGCTCCATCATTGTGTCAGTGGCAATCCATGCCATGCCGCCATCCCAGCCCTTGACGTTCGGAGGCTCTAACAGATTCTGCCCCATGCGTGCCATCAATGCCGACAGGTCACCATCGAGTTTCTGAACTTGCAACGCCTTAACCGTGCCGACAACCAATTCCACGGGACTTTTAATTTTGCAGTGATAGGACTTGTTTGTGCGGAATGACTTATCGAGCAAAATTGCTTTCACTACGGCACGAATATTGCGACTACTGCTCAAATAGACCTCAGAAATTCGCTCGACAATATCATCGTCAGGATCGTCGTAGGCGAGAAAGGAAATCAGTTTCTTCGAAATATATCTGGCCGTGGCATCTTTGTTGGCTAGAATCGTGCAGATGTCATCTCCATTGAAAGTGCCCTTCTGCCCGAGAAACGTTTTCTCCCCGGCGTCATGCTGTTTCTTATTGAAATAGAAACCCGACGGAGCAGCCCAGCCCGTGAAAGCACGCGCCGCTTCTTTGATATCCATCTCTGTGTAGTTGCCGATACCCATGGTAAACAATTCCATGATTTCGCGTGCGTAATTTTCGTTTGGTTTCCCCTTACGATTCTGCTGATTATCGAGCCAGACGATCATGGCCGGATCTCTGGATACATCAAGCAGCATTTGTTGATAATCGCCGAGTGCATTACGTCGAAACAGCTCGTTTTGCTGGTACATCAGGTACGGATTTGCGACCTTGGCGTTTGAAGTAGCGAAATGACCGTGCCAGAAAAGAGTCATCTTCTCTTCAAGCGGACGTTTTGTGTACGCCATTCGATAAATCCACCAGCGCTTAACGTCTCCCAGATCCGTAAAGTCGAAATCTTGCTTGCTCAAGATATCGGCGAGTTTGTCGTCTTTGACTTTATCCGGACTGGTCAGAGCTTCGACGGAGGCTTCGAAACCCAACCCTTTATAGTAGGCAAGCTCTTCTGATGTAGAGCCGAAACCGGCGCGCCTGAGCAAATGCTCTACCCAATAGCCATCGGCAGTTTTTGAGTGCATCGATTCCTCCAGCAAACAACCTTTTCAAGCCTAGCAACGATCCGTGGATCTTTGATGAAGCTGCAGATTAATGCCTCCGGATAGTACAATTCCGGAAATCAAATTCAGAGGAAGCCATGTTCATCGACTGCAAAGAAAAGTCTACTCAAGAGATTTACAAGATTCTGATAGGTTCAGTGATTCCCAGACCAATTGCCTGGGTTTCGACTGTTGGTCTGAACAACGTTAATAACCTGGCGCCATTTTCATTCTTCAATTGCCTGGGCGTCGACCCGCCAATGATCGGCTTCTCGCCAGCATACAAGTCAATCATCAAGCAAGCCGACCAGGTTATTCGTGAGCCCAAAGACACACTGCGAAACATACTTGAGACGAAAGAATTCGTGGTCAACATCGTCAGCAAAGATTTAAGCGTGCAGATGAATCAAAGCAGCGCAGAATACCCGCCGGAAATTAGCGAGTTCGAAAAAGTGGGTGTTACGCCTGCCCCGGCAAAAATGATCAAAGCGCCTCTCGTGGCAGAAGCACCGATTAATTTTGAATGCAAACTGATTGAGCACATCCAGTACGGCAACAATAATCTGGTCCTTGGCGAAATTGTCTGCATGCATCTTGACGATAAAGTTATAGACGCTCGCGGACATATCCGAAGCGAAGTCTTGCAGGCAGTTGGTCGCATGGCGGGTAGTTCGTATACGACTACAACAGATGGCAACTTTGAACTAAAACGCCCTTTCTAGATGAGAGTTGCTTGTTGCAAGGCTCGAACTGTCGAAATAAATTCTTGCAACAACGCTGATAGATTTTGTATTGAAATGGGGCAAATCTAGAAGACGACATTTAGTTGGTTGAACAAAATGAAATGCAACAACAAATTCTCGACTTTTGGTTTGGCATGCGGACTTCTATTGTCATTGTCGGTAGTGGCGGCTCCTTTGTCTGATGCGCAATCATCAGCAGCCAGAGGTCGAACATTTAATGTCCAGTCTTACGGAGCGAAGGGTGACGGTACAACCGATGACACAGAGTCCATCCAGAATGCACTCAAGGACGCAAACCGACAATCTGATAGTACTGTCTATTTTCCGCCCGGGAAATACTTATTTACCGGTGAGTTTGTAGCCAGCGGAGCTGGTATAACCATGCGCGGGCAAAACGCGACTTTGCTGCCGGACGATCCTGACGCATACATACTTCTTTCAGGCGACAGAAGTTCTATTTTGGACCTCGCTTTTGCTAAGGTAGACAGGAACTTCCCGCCGCCTATAACTCCCATCAATCAGATCGTTGTAGATGGCGCAAGAAACTACAGGATTTCTGGCAATAAGTTTGACGTACTTCCTGACGAAGCAGCGTCTGCGTTGGTTTTTCATTGGTGTGTCTGGGTCAAAAACAATGCTTCCGCCGGCTTAATCACGAACAATCAGATGCTCGCGCCGGGCGGCATTAGACTGACCAACGCGATTTCGACTAACGTTAGACAGAACAGAATTTCGGGAAATCTTCGCCCCTCATTAATTCCATTTGAGCTCCAAAGTATAGGAGTGCTGAATGAAAGCGGGCAAAGTAATTCAATCACCGATAACAATCTGACTGGTATTTCCAGCCAAAATGTTTTCAGAAGTGATGGCATACGAGCAGAGCGAGGCTCTGGAAGCATAGTGCAGCGCAACACAATCAATGGTTTCACGAGCGGAATTGTTGAAAATGCATCGATCAACCCGCAGATTAACAATAACGTGATGACTTGTGCTGTAATCCCACTCGGAATTAACTTTACGAAGGGCGCAATCGATCTAGACAACGTAAGAGCAGCGAGCGTCATCAACAACAGGGTCAATCGAAGCGCCAGAGACTCAATACGTTGCGCGTCCTGTCTCGATTCGCTCATTATCTCGCAAAACGTTCTTGCCGACGCAGGGCTCGAAAACGAACGGGAGATTGGACTTGAGTCATCGGTTATATTCGTGGATTCTCCGGATATCAAAGTAATAAGAATCCAGAGCAATCGGTATTCTGGTAACACCAGAAAAGTGAAGTATTTTATCGAGTGTAAGCAGCCGTCGCCACCAGCTGTGGTGTCCGGCAATTTCACGAATACCATGCTGCCTAACAGGATTGGTCCGTGACTCTGAACTCAACACAGATTTGATCAACGATTTTGAGACAAGTTCTCTGAATGACACAGTTTTGAAAAGATTGTCACGCAGTATAGCCGTATAGATGACTATGCGAGGATCTGCCATGACGCTCGAACTGCTCCGCAACGGTGACTTGCCTGGAGAAAGGCTCTTCAACAAGCCAGGCAACGATGAATCGTCTGCCCTGGTCAATAACTTGGAATTCGCAAAGGTTGTCGAAGGACTCTCCTTGCAGCAGACTGCACGACTTATGTGCGGCGTCCAGAATCTTTCCGACTCTGAGCGTTCAACTAAGAGCATGACTGCGTCAGACCATCTGAACTTTTCGCAGAGCGGAATTTATCTCTGTGCGGAGCAGAAGGGCGAGAAACCCAAAGATCCAAATGAAGAAAAACTTTCCAAGTCTGGCTACAAGGCATTTCTTGAAGGCAAGTACGATGACGCCGAACGAGACTACAAATCGCTTTTAGAACTGAATCAGAAGAACTATGGCAAAGACAGTAAGGAGGTCGCTTTTGCCTACGAACTACTGGGAAACACATGCGAAAAAGCCAGGCGCTACGCTGATGCAAAAGATTATTACAAGCAGGGTGCTGATGTTAGCAGCAAAGCTTCGGGAAAAGATCACTATGATACCGGTCTGTTCTTGCACAGCGTTGCCCAAATGGACCAGCAGCTCAAGAATTGGAAAGATGCGGCAGCGTCATATAAAAGCGCAGTCGACATATTGGCTGCAGAGAAAAATTCGCCTTCTTCAGATAACGGCAGAATGAACGAAGCCACGAGAGCACTAAAAGGCTATGCGGAGGTTCTGAACAAATTAGGCGACAAGAAGGGCGCAGACGAACAATTGAAACGCGCGGCAGAAATCGAGAAAAATTATCTGACACAGCCAAACAAAGGAGTAATCTACTACTAATTCTGCAACCCGGCTACAGGTAAGCTTTCTGAGCCAGTCTGCCGAACATCTTAACTTTTCCCCGTCTAGTTGAGACGACAACTGCTCCTCCAGTGGTTCGTCAATCTTAACGGGTTCAATCGTGCTCCAATCTGGGCATAACGAACGGTAGGAAGAGTATGGAATGGCAGACGAGCGGGCACTCGATGATAACGAAAAAGAGCCGGGCACCAATGATGGTGCTTCGAGTAAGCACAGCCATCACGATGATATGCTCGGACACATCCTGGAAGACATCAGCCTTGATGAGTGGGATGTCGTCGATGAAGCGGAAGACTTAACCACCGGTTCGTCGGAAAATCATCTGCAGCCACAGCCAGCAAACACAGCTCAGACCACAGCACAGCCGATTGCAGAACCAATTCCTAAACCAGAAGCGGAGGCTACTTCGCTCTTTTCGTTTGCAATGATGCAACAGTTTGAAGACGATTCTGAGGAACCGACTGCTGCAATTTTTAAGAAGGCAGAGATTGCTCTCCCTGAACCGACAACAGAATTAAATCTCCCCGAATCAAAAACAGAACAGGCTTTCTCTGATTCAAAAACAGAACTCGCCCTCCCCGAATCAAAAACGGAACAGGCACTTCCCGAACCAAAGACGGATCTGGCTCTCCCCGAACCAAAAGCTGTCCTACCAGAACCGCCTAAGGCTGTTGGACCAAACCCATTTCAATTTCCACCTGTTAACCAAGCTCCGGGCACGAATTCAGACACGAATCCAGTCACTAATGCGCCGACGACTCCAAATCCATTCACCAATCTAGCTGCAAGTCCAATTACCGAACCAGCAATAAATCCCAATCCAGTCGCCGCTCCGAATCCAGTCGGCGCTCCGAATCCAGTTGGCATTTCGCCTACCAGTCCCAATGCAGGTACCAGCCCAGAAGCTACTCCGGTCGCCAGCCCAGGTGAAAGTACAATTCCAGTTGCCAGTCCCGCCCCAACTGCGACTCCAATTGCCAGTCCCGTCACAAGTCCAGCCCCAACTGCGACTCCAATTGCCAGTCCCGTCCCCAGTCCAACCCCAACTGCCGCTCCAACCAGTGCCAATCCAGTCACCAGCCAAACTGCTAACCCCTCAACCATCCCTGCGAAAGCGGCGCCGATTAATGCCGGAACCGGCGAGAAAGGAAAGCGCCGTCCAGCCGCAACACTCATATTCGATTCCTTCACTAAAAGCCAAGTCGGTCTCGACCTGCTAGATCTGTCAAGGTTACCTAAACCTCAAACCACAACAGAAGTTGCGCATACCAATAGTAACGTTGCATCGAATGCAACACCTCCTTCGCCGCAAAATGGCGCAAGCACGCAAAATGCACAACCATCAAAACCGAGACCAACCGCAAGAACCCTTATCTTTAGAAGGGGTGATTCGATTGATGGAATGGACCCAACATTCGAACAACTGATGCCGGCTGCCCCACAACGTGCCACCACAAGCGGTGACCAACCCGGCATTGGGCAAAATCTGACCACTGCAACTGGTTCCAACCCAGCCATGGGCCAAAACCCGACCACTGCAACTGGTTCCAACCCAGCCATGGGCCAAAACCCGACCACCGCGACCGGTTCAAACCCAACCATTGGACCGAATCAAACTGTTGCGAGTGGCACCAATCCAACCTTCACATCGAATACTTCCGTTGGTCCGAACCTTGCTGCAGCTATTGCCGCCGCCAATCCCCCAGGCATCCAACAGTCAGACGATAGTGCAGTAGCTCGCCACAATTCAAATGTAATTCCAGCTCATCAACCTAACAACCCTGGCGGTCGGCAAATTGCCCGCACAATGATTCTTAAAAGTTTGGCACCGCCAGCGCAACATGATTACGTCGAACCAGTAGACGAGCCGTTACTGGAAGAACCTCTAACGAGCACCAGTCAGTCTCCGATCAATCTCGCAACAGGACAAGACGGCGAAGCGAGTGCTGTCGAAGTCAGACCGAAAATCGCAAAACGGTCCACTTCTCCAACGCTTGTATTCAAGGCATTTACGATGCCCAGCGTGGAACACGATGCCAAGCCAAAGCCACTGAAAATTATCAGGTACGATTCATCCAAGCTAAGAAATATGGAAAGCAATGCCAAACCGCTTTCCATAGCCGAAAGCATCGCAGCCGCAAAACAAGCAAGTATTGTCGCCAAGGAAAACAAAGACGACCGACGCCCACTCTGGCTAAAGACTATAGCTGCACATCCTCTGGCGAAATCCCCGATGGTTCGGTCAGGTCTGTTGCTCGCGGTTCTTTCAATAGCTCTGTTGGTCTGTTCAAGCACTCTGATTAAGTCTCTGTACACAGACAGCAATAATCTTCATACCTCAACTGTTTCAGCGGTAGGAGATCAGCATCACTACAAATCAGTTGACGGGGCCAAAAGTCTTACTATCTCGGACAAAGATACAGTTCTCAGCATCAATGGAAAAGCAATTCACGGAAAAATGAAAGGAGTCAGTGACGCAGATCTGCTTTCTCTGTGCATGACACCGCCGGCGAAGCGCGAGATATGGCTGCAACGAACGGACTCAGGATATGTAGACCAGGACGGCACAATACTCTATGGTGCCAGTGCACCTGAACTGCAAATCGCCAGGAAGCTCGACACCTATGCAGCACTCCTGACAGCAAAGTTTAAGGAATCGAAGATATATCCCAGTGATGCTGAAAGAATGGAACACATTTCGCCAAAGGATTTCCGCTATACGAATCCGTTCACAGGCAAAGCAGATCAGCCGGTAGTACAATATAAACGTTTCGCTGCGGCTGACGCCACTTGGACAGATCACACCAGACAAGCGCATGCCTGGGCAGATGAACCCCCGTGGAAGCCCGGCGCGATTCATTGCGTTTGCCTTGATTACTGTCGATTCTTTATCCGTGGCTTCGACCGCAATGGTCAGCCGCTACTCAGCGCACCGGGTGTCGCCGACTACGTCGAACTCAAAGACGGAAAGGATATGAATCCTCGTCGCAACGACAAAATCGTCGACGACAAAGATCGAACACCGGCCACTTTCCTGGTTTCACGAAGCAGTGGTCTGCCACTGACAGTAGGTGTGATGCGGCAGACAGCACCACTGCTCCCCATAGTGCTAGTCGTAATCGTCTTAGCATGTATAGGGGTGATTCTCTTCTTGCGCCGAATGAAACATAGCAGTGCAGACACAGTGACGAACTCCACAAAATTCGAAATGAAAGAATAGAGCATCGGTAAACGAGAAAGGGAAGAGCTTCGACGCAGCACCACGACACGACCACGACACGGTCAGAACCTGGTCTGAGTTCAGCGGCTAACCTCGGTTCAACACAACCAGCTGCCTGACAATGTTGTTGAACTTTCCGTTCAGCGCAGCCTGGCTGGTTGCAGCATCAGTCCATTGAGTCGTATGCAATACGCCACCATGACCAGCAGCACCGACGATACCATTGGTGCTGACATCGCTGAACTGATTTTGCATATAAGGAGTCATTGCACCGCCGGTATGGTCGAAACCAACCATAAAAATCGGAATGCCTTTCTTTCCAAGATTCTGCGCTACTACAAGCGCATCACCAATAGCCGGACCATTTGCAGCGGGATCTGTATATGGAGTTCCAGCCAGATCTCTTGTTGGCACCTTGTCTGTTACAACGACAACGGCTTTCATTGCTCCGGTTCGCGCTCCTGGACCGGTCAACATGTCATAAGCCTTTTGCAGACCATCAGCAAGATTCGAACCGCCATTCGGTACAAACATGGGATTGCTGTCATCTTGAGGAGGAGACAACAATGCCGAAACCGCAGCTATGTTATCTCCACCTTGATCCAGCGGTATGGCTGGTATCAGGTATCTTCCAGTACCCGCGACCGTGTAGGCCCAGGAAACTCGCTGAGCAGCGTTTGTATCGGTAGGCGAAGTACCGGCACGATCGTTATATCCAACAAATCCGAAGTGACAATCAGAAGCTTCAGCTACTTTGGTGACAAATCCAAGCAAAGATCTATCAATCGTCCCTTTTGGCTCGAGCTTAGAATAAGCAGCGACTCGATAAGCACTTCTGTAGCCGGGGTTAGCAGCATCACCCATTTGAGTGGCCTGGACAGGAGCAATTGCATCTGGTGCAACTGCACCATTCTCTAAATTGCCTCGCGAAGCTTCGACCAGCCAACGATAATCGGGGAAGGAGAATGCGCCGATAGTCGTACCATTGAATGTGTTATTGCCATCAATGTTAACAACGACATCGGTAAACATCGAAGCGTCTGCGCCCCACGGGTTGTACGCAGGAGGAGTTTGAGCTTCGGCTGGCGCACCAGCGATGTTGTTAAAGAAATAAGTGAGGAGGTCGGCGGAACGCTTGTCTTGCTGATGACGCATCATAGCGATCTTGTCAACTTTCGCTCCAGGCAAAGACGCCACTGGGGCACCGGCAGTGCCACCACCCGCGTTTCCTTTACCAAATGTAGCACTAGTATTTCCCGGACCCACGGACATCCCCGCTAATCCTACTCCGCCATAGGCTACCGGTGCATCACCCGGCATTGCACCAGTGTTTGTGACCCCCCTGAGAGGTACGGTGGTGCCTACATTTCCTACTTCCGAAAATTCCTTGAGACACAAAGAATTTCTGGGATCACCTGCAGCGTCGAGATTTTGTGGCTCCAAACCATTCAACGGAGTTCCAATCAAAACAGGACAGAACACCCCAGAAATTGGTCCCTGTTCAGGCGCACCTCCAGGCGTTGGAATCGTGTATGACGGCTGCGGCGGGTAAACGTTGGGGTCGTAGTAACGACGCACAACCGTAACTGGTGTCAGATCGTCCATCGAACTGGAATTATCATGAACCAGTATCAAATCGAGCGCAGGGAGCGCCGACAATGCCTGTTCCGTCAAGTTGTAGCTGAGCACACCAATGGAACCAAAACCACCTGAGAAGAGAACATACTTGTAGGCGCCGTACAAGCGCATCACATTAGAAGGATTGGCGGTAGGCTGTTTGCTGATTGGATCATCAAATTCGACGAACATATCTACGCTCGCTGTCGTCGGATTCATTTGCGAGAGACTGGGCACTTCTCGCACGTTAGAAGCAAGGGGCTGCCCCAGGATCGAATTCATTTTAAACATGTTCAAAGCAACCGCTTTCGCTTCTGCAGTTGCTGGTGCCCCACTGGCACTGGAAGAGGCGAGAGAGGCGGTACCTGCAAGGGCTGCGAATTCGAGACAGTTTTTCAACTGCTCGCGAGCCAGCAAAATACGCGTCATTTCATAAGCCGCGATGCCGAGTGAACCGACCACAAAGAGGGCGATTACTAAGTTTAGCGCTATCGCAACTTGTCCTGATGGCTTGCGCATTATGCTCACCCCCAGCGCCCGAAAGGCGCCCCCCAGATTAACATCGTATCATCCATCCGGCCAGGCAGGAAGTCCCCTGCTGTGGACTGTAAGCCACAAGACATTACGCACGGACATTAAGTCGCCCTGAACCCCAAGCCCCCTTCCACAAGAGCTAAAACTTCATCAAGAGATCGGCAGTCCTCCGGCACATTTGCTATACCACCGCGAAACTCGATTCTGGATGGATCATAATCTTCCGAAACCCTGATAGTTGAGCAAATTTCGGCGATTGTCTCAGCCTGTCGATCAGCAGATTTTCTGTTGCTCATCGGCAATAGCATGGCGTATGAAAATGCGCCGAAGTGACAGAGCAGATCATATTTGTGCTTAGCGCGAAACACCTTTTCGCGCAATTCTTCTATAGCCTTGCTTCTGAAAGGAACCTGCAATTGCGGAGTGTCGAATTTCGTAGCAAAACCGAATGCCAAAAGCGAAAAAGGAACTTGCAGAGATTCATACTTGAACCATTCCTGCGCAAGAAAGTACAAGAGGGCAGGATGTGTGTACAATCCGCTATCAGCTCGACACAGACTTTGTTCGAAAGACTGAACAGTTCTCCAATCCATTCTATTTTCAACAATATTCTGCCGCATCTTTCCTGGCGCAGTGCTGATGCGCACCAATCCACAACTGAGTAGATTGAACATGACCGGCACCCACTCGCTTTTAGCAAGTTCGATGTCGCGCAGAATCTCGCCCCAGGTTTTTGCACCATCAATAAGCTTATAAATCGCGATCACATCAGACAATTTGCATTCGACACCATTCGCTAAAAGTGCCTGCTCGATGTCCGTATCGTTAACAGGAATCAAAAAGGACTCATGCGACAACTTGCTTTGAGTCAAATACTTGGAGTGATCTATATATTTCGCTCCTTCCATGAGAAGCCCGATCAAACCACGGTCGATAGTCTTATTTACATTGACGCGCTCATCGAAGAATGTGAACTCACCTTCTTCCCAGGCTTGCAATTGAATCATCGCTTCAGTGCCTTCTGCACCACGAAGAGCAGCATGAACAGGATTGCCTTCAACAAAATAGACCTGCGCCTTGTTTGACGGTGCGACAATTTCGAGAATGCCATTCATCTGGTTCATGTTAATAGATTGAAAGAGGTTGCCAATTTGAATGTTCTTCAGATTGCCCTGCAACGAACCCTGACGAGCCTTGAACACGCTGCCGGTGTCGGCAGGCGCGGCAGCATTTTGTTGCTGAGTGGAGGTCGGCAGCGCCTTTTGAGCCGGTTTACTCATCATGAAACCGAGATTTGAGTTACTGATGAGTGTGTAAATCTGATCTGCACTATGCGTGACGTGACTCCATTCCAGACCGGAATTAAAACCGTCATCGTGGTAGAGCATCCACAGCCAGCTGCCCTGCTCACGCTTAACAGTGAGATTAAAAGCCTGGGCATCATCGCCAAAGGGCAATTCCACCAACGCTCCAGCTGTCATCATCGACTTCTTCATCATCTCCTCGAGCAATTTGACGGAAGGAAGCCCGGATTGCTTTTCCAGCTTTATGTTGCGTGGTTGCGATGAATGATGGAAGTTCTGCAGCATGACGACTCTTCTTAAACCCGTAAAACCTTTATTCTCTTTCTGTTATTCCCTGCAAAACCTGTCTAGCTCTCGAATCACGTTTCCAAACGGCGCCGTCAAGAACATAGTGATGTGTACTGATCAAAATAAATGCAGAAAGAAAGAAGAAATTCGGCAAAAGACCAGGAATGAGGCGCGCCCGGTCAAGCATTACTGGAATAGTATGAAAGCTCATATATCCAATCGCCATCGCCAATAACGACAGCACAATCAGCAGGCCGAACGGCTGAAGCTTTCTTTTGATTGATGCTAAGGAAGAATCAAAATTATTGATCTCGACTTGATAGGCATAAAAAAGATTTTGTGCACCATGCGCGACAGGCACCACCAGAAACTGAAAACCATAGGGTTGCACAAACGGTTGCAGCCAGAACCATATAGAAAGAATTGGAATCGCAAATTGAAACGGTGGAACCTTTCGATTTACCAGCAAAATCTTCCATAGAACCAGCACGGTGGTCAGCGCGAAAAACGCATAAGATGTAAGGTTTATAGCCGCAGGCAACTGGAGGGCATGAAAAGCAAAAGTTCGACTGTTCAACACAGAAAGGAATGCGAAGCCAGAAAGTAGATTCATAGCCCAGAGGGAATACAAATTGATTCGCAGCAGCTTCCTCTGTCCCGTAGTTAACGCATAGCCGTGCTTTTCGCCTTCCGACAGGGCAACGCCGTAAGCCTGCAGGCAATAATGATGGCCGGACATGACGATCTGTAGAACCAGAAGACACGAGAACAGCAGCTGCCCAACGCCATTGTAGAGTGACCAATTCAAATTAATGCCAATACTTCGGCAACTATTTTCAAAGGCCACCAGAACGGGCAAATTCGAAATCGGATAACCCCAACTGATTGCGCAGAGAAACAAAAGCCCTGACAGAACCAGCGGATAGGTAATCAGGCGCGCACTATGCCGTTTGATGAAATCAAAACCCTGCTGGTAAGCGAATCGGTAGGACCAGACAAAATGTGGATAACTCAGCAGTACGACAAAAAACAAAGTACTGCCGCTCAGTTCTTGCAGCATAGAACGAACATCGTCGCGCATCAGAACCTGGGGTTGGCGCACAAGAAAAAACAGAGCCATAACTACTAAACTGCCACCACCCAGCATCAAAAATGCAAAAGCGTTACGCAACGGACCTGCTACTCGAGTGAACTCGAGAGAAAGAGGTGCATTGTGTATGGAGCTTGTCATTTCACTTGTTGGTTTCCATAGCCTGCTGCAGCTGCGATGCGTGTTCTCGCTTGTGCCGCGCAATATTTTCCGCACCTTTGGCAAGATTCTGCTTCATCTTCTCGATGTCTTTGATTTTGCTTTCGTAACGCTGGCGCTGGTATGCGTCACTGGCTAATTTGCTGCCGTCGCTGCATAATTGAATTGCTTCATCGCATTTGCAAATTGCCAGCAAGGCATCGACTGCCTTGGTGCGGTAGAGATTATTTTGCGCATCTTGCAAAACAGCAGTCTTATACCACTCAGCAGCTTTGACCGGCTCACCGACCATCTGGCAAGCTTGTCCACGCATATAGAATTCCCAGGGACCCGGTGTGGCAACAGTGTTCAGTTGAGAGAGCGCTTCGCGCCCCTTGCCGGCTTGAAGCAAACTATAAATTGCACTGTGTCGCGGGTCGGCATCCGCTGGCGGGCTTTGAGCGCACACGTTCTGCATCGACGCCGTACAGGCGATTGTGAATGACATTAGGGCTGGAGCGATATGTTCGTATCTCAAGAGAATCACCTTAGTTAAATTGCGGCTCCGCTGCCCTCTCAACGCCCGACACGTTATGGCATAACGACCTTCGTCTTGATAATGGGGCTTGTATAAATCTGCGAAAACTTCATTTTGTTCGTCAAACTCGTACCAAAGAAAATCAAGGGAGCCGGTAGAGTCACATCAACACTCGTCGTCACTTGAACGAGAGGGCACTGCCCCGGAGGCGGTGCGCCGTTAAAATCGTTGTAGTTAAAATTTGTCAGTTGTATCTGGCTGATGAAGAATCCGTCCGTTTTGTGATTCTTGATAGATGCGAGAGCAAAATTTTGCGCCTTGGCGGCGTTTGGTTGCTGAGCGGCAGCACGAACTGCGTCACGACAAGCCTTATCATTTACAGCACAGGCAAACACCAGAATGCTGATGTTGATAGCGATTACCGCCAGAATCATGACCAGAAAAGAGCTGATTGCTACTTCTATGAAACTGAAGCCGGATGAATTCCTGTATTTGGATAGATGTAATTTTTTCACTGATCTAATCCTTGAGGTACTTCGCACGAATATTGAGCCCTGACAGTGACAGGGAACGGACTCGTCAAACCCGGAATGTTTCCAAACGAACTGACCGGCACAAGCGGTGCAATCAGACCGTTTAGCGCCACCTGAATTTCATAGATATTTTTGTCTGTGTCCGCAGCCGCAGCCAGTTTCTGCCTGTCCGGGTTGGTGATGCTTGTACCTGCGCTCACATCTGTCTGAAGTATGTACACATGCACAGGGTTGACTATGGAGATTCCGTTGAACGAACTTGCAGCCATCCCTGCCACCTGATCAGCGGTGTTGACTGCAGAAGGTCCCTGCGAAGAGTTGTTCTCGAATGTCGGACACTTAGACGCCTGTTGTGCCGCTTGCCTGCAAGCATTCCAGAAAAATCCATATCGAACTGTGATTATGGCAAGCATCAAGAGGGGAAAACAGATGCCGACGACGATGATCCATAACGCCAACGGCATCTCGGCCAGCGTCGTGCCGCGACGACGGCGCGACAGGGAACATGGAGAGCTGAAGTGAAGGTGTGTGTGCACGGGGACTCCAAGCGCCGGAACGGTTTGGTCTACTCGCCATGATCTCGGGAGCAGCCACAGGGACGTATGGCTGGTAATGTACTATGTGCCACCGGGCGGCACTACCTAACCGTGGCGGGGGCAAATTAACGAACCTGAAGCGGTCCGAATTAACGAACCTCACGCGAACCGATTTGACGAAACATCAAACAGTCCAAATCAACGAAACATCAGGCGGTCTAACCCACGAATCAGACCCCTGACCTTCGAAATTTCCCGGAGCGCAAGCATCGTGCCGTCAACATAAGGCGCGGCGCTCGTGCCCGCGTCATGACGAACAGTGAGGCGTTCATCGGGCAATCCAAAAACAGTTTCGAAAGCCAACGTGTAGCCGGGCAAACGCAAACTGTGGACCGGAGTACCTTTAATCTGCGCACCGCGTGCGGTACTATCGCCGACTATATCTTTTATCTCACGACCAAGTTTATTCTTCCGCACTTGTTCCATAGTTTCGGCCAGTTCGCGCGTGGTGCCACTGGGCGCGTCCATCTTCGAAGCGCCTGCGTAATCGATGATTTCCCAACTGGGCAAATACTGAGCAGCAATCAATGAAAAATGTTTTGCCAGCGCGGCCGTGATACTGAAATTGCCGCAAGCGATTACACCAACGCTCTGTTCTCTGGCGAGTTTCTCCAGCTCTTTGAAATCATCTGCACTGAGACCGGAGCTGCCGACAACAGCAGCGACGCCCTTGCCGACGGCGTAGAATGTATGGTCCTTAACTGACGCCGCACTGGTGTAATCTACAAACACATCTACTTGAACACGCAGAGCATCTTCGACAGTCTGAGAAATTTCGACATCGCTATCTATCTGAAATTCCCTGACACTCTTGCCGGCGGCGCTGCGACTTACTGCAGAAACCAGCTCCATGTCATCGGCTGCTGCCACCGCTTGTGCAACCGCTCTGCCAGTCCAACCGGTCACTCCTGCAATACATACCTTCAGCGTCATGATTACTCCACTTGTAATTGAACCGGCCCGAGAATATCAAAGTATTATAAGAGTTCACTGAAAACATGCCGAGAAAGCTCTGCTTTGTTAAGCTGTGAGCACACCTTTTAAACAGCCAAATTGACAACGTGCATCACAAAATAAAGACGTCACTTTTGATTCTATTCTGCCTCGCTCCGCTTGCCACTGGGGTGCAAGCAACAGACCGTTTGCAGGCGGGCGTACAGAAGTTTGAATCGAGCATCGAGAATATGCCTCTGGCGGAAATTCAATCTTCCAGGTCGGTCAAACCACTTGACCCAAGTCTTCGCAGCGGCAAAACGTTCGACAAAGAAAGTGCGGAACGACTGCTGAAAGATGCGCACAACAGCTCGACATTCTGGTACCGCGTGCCGGCCTGGTGCGCAGGTCGCTGGGAATCGACGCAGGCAAAAACTAAATACATGAAAGACCATCGCTCAGGACAAACAGAAGAAACACCGGCTGTCTATCAATGTCTCGGACGTGAAACTATCGGTCACCAGTACGATCGACAGAAGAGCATTTGGAATTTTTGTCGTGAAAATGTCTGGACACATGGCAGGATGAAAGACTACGACACCAATAGTTTCCTGTTTTATTCGCATCCACTGCGAGTCACTCAAAACGAAGTAGTCGTAATGGGAAGAATGGCAGTCTTCGAAGTCAATGCCAGAGGACGAATTATCAATTCCTACAAAACGGAAGTCATCGACACGATGACACCTGTAGATTTCGACGATCTCCTTGACGAGCAAACAAAACTTGTTTTCAACGAAGAGGGCAAACCGGTTACTACCATCAAATCAGAAGTAATATGGAAGCGCACTCAAGACTTCAAGCCGATCTTCGAGTCTAAGGGTCTGGCTCTTAAACCGCTGTTCAACCAGTTTCTTCGCGAAAAGGGATTGAAAGATTTAACGGTTCTGGACGATCAAGAGTAAAGCCTGACTGCATTTGCTGAATTTATTCAGCGGTGTTTGACGCGCGGCATTATTACAGCGAGAATCGCTCCACACAGCAACGAACCAGCCATAAACAAGAGCGACCCGGCAAATCCAGACGAATGTTCCTTGACGGCGCCAACTATGTACGGACCGACGAAACCGCCAAGGTTACCAACTGAATTAATCAATCCTATGGCAGCGGGTGCTGCCGAACCGGCAAAAACTGCAGTCGGCAAAGCCCAGAATGGACCAACTGTACCCCAGATTCCAAAAGCAGTCAGGCACAGACCGGCCATGGCGACGAAAGAATTTTGCACCACCGATGCCACCACCAGTCCGACCACAGCTATCAGGGCAGCACCTGCTAAATGAAAGCGTCGTTCACCTGTTCGATCAGAATTTCCAGCAATAAAAATCATTCCAAGAGCCTGGAACGCAGCCGGAATAGCCGAGATAAGCGCTGTCTGAGCAGCATCTCCATGTGAAATAGATCCTACGATCTGAGGCAACCAGAGCTGAAAACCATACATACCGAGCGTCAGTGAAAAATAGAGCAGGGCGAAAATCCAGGCTCTTAAATTGAGCAATGTCGCAATCAAACCAGCCCCCTGTGTAGAAGCAGAGCTGGACTCATTTTTTGAACCGTCTGGACCATCTGAATCACCCTTCGTTTGATGATTTCCGTTATCTGCCTGGAGATTGCTCGCTAACAACTTTCTCTCATCGTCAGAGAGCCACCTTGCGTCTTCCGGTCCGTCGGGCAAGTAAAACAAGACAATAAGCCCGAGAAGAACCGCCGGGCTACCGGTGATTATGAAAAGCCATTTCCATGGTGGCAACTGCAACAATGGTGGCATGGCCAAAATTTTGGCTGAGATCAATCCGCCAAGAATGCCGGCCGCAGGAATGGCGCTCATGAACTTGGCTACAGCCATTCCGTGTTCACGCTTGCGATACCATTTTGTCAAATAGAAAATCATGCCGGGGAAAAAACCAGCTTCGGCAGCTCCCAGGAGCACGCGCATGGCAAAAAACACGGGAGCATTGGGCACGAATGCCATAAACACAGAAATCAATCCCCAGACAACCATGATCGAAGAGATCCATTTGCGCGCCCCGATCTTCTGCATGGCTATATTGCTTGGCACGCCAAAAAGACAGTAGCCAAAGAAGAAGATTCCTGCTCCGTAGCCGAATGTTTCCGCATCGAAGTGCAAATCTGCGCACATCGGCGCACCGGCAAAACTGAGATTGATTCTGTCCAGATAAGAGATGATATAGAGCACGAACATGAACGGCAGCAAACGCAAAGTTACTTTGCGCAGCAACTTCTTGTAAGCGTCTTCAGCTTGCTCCATTTTTTACTAGTTCGAGCTCTTGCTCTTCACCAGCGCATCAAGGTCGCTCGTAATGCGCCTTTCCATATCAGTGCTGTAGCCAACGTCGAGCACTTGAACGACGCCATTCTTATCGATAATCACCGTTTGTGGAATGCCGTTTACACCGTAAAGCTGTGAGATCTTCTTATCAGAATCCAGCCCGGCAACCATGTCTAAATTAGCCTTGGTCAAATACTGCTTGACCGTCTCCAGGCTCTCTCCGACATTGATCGGGTAGAAGACTACATGCTCATTTTTAAAACTCTTTGTCACCTTCAGCAACACCGGCAGGCTCTCCCGACATGGAGGGCACCACGACGCCCAGAAATCGATCACAACAACGTCTTTGTTCTTGTGTTTGCTCAAATCGAATTCTTTGCCATCGGTCAACGGCACTTTAAAAGTCGGTGCGTCTTTTCCAACCATCGGCGACTTTTCAGGTTTTTCCGGCTTCTCCTCAGCGGTGTCTGGGGCGAACGACCTGGTCTCTGTCGATTCCGGCGGTGGCTCAAAATCGAAAGCTGTCTTCTTCAAGCTGGGGTTGGAAACCCAGTTTTTGTATCTGAAGGTGAGCGACATTTTCGTATTTTTCGGTATGACCCGTCCTAAACTTTTTGGTGTGGCACTGGCAAGGTCAGCGAAAAGATCGGGTGAAACCTTTACTATCCAGGGGTTCTTCCCGGCATCCACCCACAAGTCCCAGTTGAAATTAGCCTGTGTGAACCGCAGATGATGGCATGGGGTGCCATCAACATCTTCAGTACCTGCATACTCGACTTTTTTGACTCCAGCCATGATTGACTCATATGGGTCTTTGCCGACAACGGAGGGCAGCAATGAATACATTGCGTATGGTCCGTTCACATATCGGCTACTGGCGTCACCGAAAAGCTTTTCGAGATCGGATGGCGCAGGTTTGACATTGTATTTATTGAGAATTTGCGAGTAGAAATAGGCATCTTTGCCATCCGAATACATGCTGCCACCGGGCATGCCGGCGCGTAAGTTAATGGCAATCAAGTTAGGTTGCTTGACGCTGACATCAACCACTGACAGCAGCTCAACTGATTTTTGATCTGAGGATGCGACCAACTTCTGGATCAAGCGAGTTTTCCATGATTTCAAGCCAGAATACAAGTCAGAAAGATTGTGCAGAACCTCATCACTCTTCTGGTCAGCGATACCGGCAGTGGTGCTGGACGTCGACGAAGAAGTGCTCGATTCCTCCGATGTCGTCTTCTTAGAATGCTTGGACTTAGAAGACTTTTCCTGGCTCGATTTCTTCTGTGACCCATCTTTAGACGACTTTTTCTTTGTCGACTTGGCTTTGGTTGTAGATCCGGTCGAGTCACTAGTTGTCGAGTCATTAGTCGTCGCCTCAGTCGTCGCTGACGAATCTGCGCTGTTCTTCTTTGCACAGACGTTAAGCGGCAGCAAAGCCGATACAAGGACGAAGGACAAACCAACAAACGTGCTGCGCGCAAAGAGCGTGTGTTTTTTCATTAATAACTCTCTTATATTCGACGGATTTCGATCTGAATCTGCAGACGATGCCTTTTCGATATCGATAAATGCTCGCGCCACAGCAAAATGCGAGTACCAGCAAAACTGGCACTCGCACATTATACGCGAATGTGGCGGCGGCATTTCACGGCGTCGCCCGGACACGTCCGGGGCTTGTCATGATTACGGATTGCTAACCGAAACCGGACCGAGAAAATTGTAATCAGCCTTTACCTAAGCTTATGAGCCAAGCGAGATGCCCGAAATATCGGTAAAATGATGAGCTGCAGTCTTTTCGCCAGGAATCAACAGGAAACTCCATGCTCCGCTTAGAACGAATTTGCAAAATCTTCCCTCACGGCGAAGTATTGAGAGACGTCACATGGGAACTAAAACCCGGTGACAGAGCCGGACTCGTTGGTCCAAACGGCGGTGGGAAATCGACCCAGCTGAAAATCATCATGGGTGAAATGGAACCGACCTCCGGTCGAGTCATTAAATCGGATAAGCTTCGAATCGGTTACCTGACGCAAGAATTCGAGATTCCGCAAACCTCGCTCGTACGTGATGCATTTGCCAGCGCATTCGTGGAGTTGAACGACATTCTCGCCAAACTAGCCGTTGTTCACAAGAAAATGGAAACAGCGCAAGGCGATGAACTAGACCAGCTGCTCAAGCGTATGGATGATCTGCAACGCAGCTTTGAAGCGAAGAATGGATACGCGATGGATTCTCAGGTCGAGAAGATGATCGCCGACATGGGATTCACCCCTGGAGACGGCGACCGGCTGGTAGGCGAGTTCAGCGGCGGCTGGCAGATGCGTATGAACCTCGGTCGAGTTCTACTGACAAAACCCGACATTCTGCTGCTCGACGAACCAACAAACCACATCGATCTTGAAACAATCGAATGGTTGGAAAAGTATCTGCGCGAACAAACAACGCCGATGGTAATTGTTTCGCATGACCGCTATTTCCTCGACCGGCTTTGCACGAGCATCATCGAGATGGAACGGGGAGAGGCCACTCACTACCTGGGCAACTACACTTCCTACCTGGAGCAGCGCGAGTTCAATAGAGAGGCGCAACTGGCCACATTTGAACGCCAGCAAAAAGAGTTGGAGCGCCAGCAGCAATTCGTAGACCGTTTTCGCGCTAGCGCCACACGAAGCACACAGGCCAAAAGCCGAGAAAAACAGCTGGAGAAGGTGGAACTGGTCGATGAACCAGACAGCGAAGAACGAACTTTGCACTTCCGCTTTCCAGCAGGCACTCGCAGTGGAAGAAATGTCGTCAGCGTGAAAAATCTCATGCACGTTTACGACGACAATATAATTTTCATGGACGCAAACCTGCACGTCGAGCGGGGCGACAAAATCGCTATCCTCGGTCCGAACGGTTGCGGCAAGTCGACTTTCCTGAGATTAGTTGCACAACGAGAAAAACCAATCGACGGTTTCGTCACGCTTGGCGATCACAACATCAATATGGCCTATTTCGAGCAGAATCAGGCTGAGGCTCTGGACTTGAGCAAAACCGTTCTGGAGACAATCGCGCAGCAAGTGCCGGACTGGAAAACTACCGAGATTCGTGGCTTGCTTGGTCGATTCTTGTTCTCTGGAGACTCTGTTTACAAAAGAGTTGAGTCACTCAGCGGTGGAGAAAAGGCACGTCTGGCCATGGCTCAAATGCTTCTTGGAGCAAACAACTTTCTTTTGCTCGATGAACCAACAAACCATCTGGACATTCCGGCTAAAGAAACGCTGGAACAAGCCTTACGCGATTTCGACGGCACCGCTATAATCGTATCTCACGACCGTTATTTCATCTCGCAAGTAGCAACCAAAATCGTAGAGGTAAGAGATAACCACTTCGTCGTTTATCACGGCAACTACGAATACTATCTGGATCGGATAGCGGCAGAAAAAGAGAAGGCGGATGCAGCCAGGGCAGCTGCAGAGAAGGCAGCGAAAGACGCTGCTAAGCGAGCTAAACAAGCCGAGAAGAACGCTAAAAAAGGTAAAAAATGAGATCCCACAATCAGAGAATCACCACCTGGCTTGCAATAGTCGGTTTTGCATTTTGCAATAGCAGCAGTGGTGCATTTGCTGCCACCCTATTTGGTGGCGTCAGTCACTCTGATGTCTTACCGGCCGTTGACCCAGTGGCATCAGCACCGCCACAACAAGCACAGCCTCAACCACAGCAAAGCCAGCCCGAAGCCATTTCGCCGACAATTGGCGGGTCGGCTCGTGCGACCGTGCAAAATCCCGCCATCGAATGGTTCCCGATTCCGCGCTGGATGGCCGGTCAATGGACAAAAAACGGTGATCTGACGAAAACGGTTACAGACCTAAGAACAGGCATAACCTCACCGGTGAACGAATTTATCGAAGATCGCATGACTGTCACCTGGGGGTTCCAAACTGACAGTCAGGGTAACATCTGGCACGCTCATTTCATTCCATCGGAAAGAGATGGAGAGTCGCAGGGAAAAAATGTTTCCTTCCTGATATACAACCTGAAAGTGATTGAAGCGACACCAGAAAATCTCGCCACTCGCACCCACTATATTGTTAAAGAGTCCCTGGGAAGGCAGGTTACTGATGTTTTTCAGCAAGAATCACTAACTCACTATGCACTGGCTGGTGGACCCAACCGCATGGATGCGCTCAGCTCAAATCGAGTATTTTCATATCAGGGACAGCCCAAGCGTGATGGCGCCATGATCAGTCACTATGAGCGCATCGCGAACTTTCGACCAGTGGCCTTTAAGCAGGGCGTGGATTTAGCTGCGTCACTCAACCAATACTTGCGCACACACAACATGGAAGGTCTGGCTAAACAAGTGCAGGCGATCACCCCTGCACAGCAGCCTACGCAGTCATTCCAGCAAGCGCAGCCTATGCAGTCATTCCAGCAAGCACAGCCTACGCAGTCATTCCAACAAGCACAGCCTATGCAGTCATTCCAACAGGCTCAGCCTATGCGCTCATTCCAGCAGACACAACCGTCGCAGCCGCTCAACCGTTTAGATGTGAGCGATCCACTGCGCAAAATCGATCCAAACAATCCGTTCTAGTCGAACGAACTACATGACTCGACGGCGTCTCGGCTTGCTCAAACGTGGCGCAGCAGAAACAGTTTTGCGACTATCCGCACTCGGATCGAGGCTCTTGCCGATGCGCTTCTCGATGTCACGCACCATGTGACGCTGCTCATCACTAATGAAAGAGAAAGCGACACCGGTTCGACCGGCGCGTCCAGTTCTTCCAATGCGATGAACATAATCATCAGGCGAATCAGGTAAATCGTAGTTGATAACGTGCGTGATAGCAGGAATATCAAGTCCACGAGCAGCTACGTCTGTAGCAACAAGAATTGGGAACTTACCGTTGCGGAAATTTTCCAGTGTTCGTTCACGTTGACTCTGACTGATATCACTATGAATTTCTTCGGCCTTGATGCCTGCGTCCTTCAGCCTGTCTGTTACCCAACCGGCACGACGACGCGTTCTGGTGAAGACGATGGCAGAACTCATCTGATGTTCAACGACCAGCTTTGCCAGTAAAGCGTCTTTGGAGAATTCAGTCACATACATAATCTCCTGCTCGATTTCTTTCGGTTCTACCTGGGTAGGATTGACTCGAACAGCAACGGGATCTTGCATGAAATCTGCGGCGATGCGCTCGATGCGCGCATCGATTGTGGCAGAAAACATCAGCGTCTGACGTTCCTTGCTTATTTTGGCAATGATTTTCCTTACCTGGGGCATAAAGCCCATGTCCAGCAAGCGATCGGCTTCATCAAGGACAAAGATTTCAATTTGGGATAAATCGCAATTTTTACGCTCGATGTGATCGTAGAGCCGGCCTGGTGTCGCAACGATTACGTCGACACCCCGTTTCAAGGCTCTCGTCTGAGTTTCATAACCAGTGCCACCGTACAGGGTTACTGCCCTGAGCGCACAGTGGTTGCTGAAGCGGGTGAACTGCTCCATCACTTGCAGTGCCAGCTCACGAGTAGGCACAAGCACAAGCGCTCTCGGCTTGGTCTCAGGCTGCTCCAGACATTCAATTACAGGCAACGCGTATGCGGCTGTTTTCCCAGAACCAGTCTGGGCGGAAGCCATTACATCGCGTCCTTCGAAGATGAGGGGAATAGATTTTTCTTGAATTTCGGTCGGTTCAGTAATTCCAGCCTGCGCGAGCGCAAGCACACATGGCTTGGACAATCCAAGCTCGATAAATTTCGTCAATGTTCAATCCTTGGTTTAACAGGCTCAATAGCCGATTCTTCTTGGTGTAGGTAATGGCTTTGATAAGAAGCCTCTTGCACTCTGGCTACCCGGCTCACAGCACAGGTATCGCAAGTCGTCCAACCGACGCCCATAGCTCAGCGTCAACGAACAATCTACGAAATTATGTCATAAATTGACACGGATGTCAAAAGAAAGCCGGAAAGGCTCATCTATTGGGGCGTTCACAATCGGCTAACTACAGTCACCAGACGTCGAAATGTTAAGGAAGCCAAGAAATCTTCCAATCCACTATTTCACTTTCAGGTCTCGTTCAGGCCGACTGCACAATCTCACCGGCCATAGTGGCAAGCGATTTCTTGTACTCCCTTAAAACGAAAACAAAGAGAATGACCGGTCCAAAAGGAAAGACCATGGCAATGTTTGCAGTAAGCAACCACCATTTCCCCTTTAACTTGGAAAGAAAAGCAAAGATAGCCGGCGATAGACAGATTGCCACAAAGCCCGCCAGAGCCAGTCCAACGCCGACGACACCAAAGCAAAATATGAAAACGTAAGGGAAGTGCGCTTCGATAACCACATCGCGGTAGGAAGGTGCAAGGAAGGCCGCCAGCAGTCCAAAAAACCAGAGCAAGAAAAACTGTCCATGCACTTTGTTCAAGCCAAGCAAGGAGGCCGTGATTCCAACACAAAACATATATGCAGCAAGTATCCAACCATCGAGCGAGAGCATGCCGCCTGCAATATTCAATAGTTCAGAAAACGTCATCGCTACTTCCGCATCATCATCGTTTCTTAAGTCTGAAAGGCAGGCACCAACCTGGTCCAATGGATATGTTAACTTAATTAGCCATGAGCGAAGCTGCAATATTCAACTGCTTGTACTCAATCGGACATTCCAATGTTCCGATAGACAAGTTTATAGAACTTCTGAAAGAACACAATATTCAGGTTGTTGTTGACGTTCGTTCTTATCCGTTCAGCAAATATGCCACACACTTCAACTACGACACGATACAGCCCGCTCTCAAAAACGCGTCGATAAAATATCTCTATCTGGGCAAAGAGCTGGGTGGAATGCCGAAAGGGCAGGAGTTCTACGACCTGGATGGCAACCTTGTGTACGCCAGAGTGGCGAACACAAAGGAGTTTCAAGAGGCGATCGCAAGGCTTGTGCGAGGCGCGCGCACGCACACCATCGCTCTTATGTGCGGCGAAGAGAACCCGGCTGGCTGCCACAGACGCCACCTGCTTGGACCAGCACTGAAGCAGCAACAGCTCGAACTGCTGCACATCAGAGCCGGTGGTCAAGTGCAATCTGAGAGCGATTTAGAAAACTTGGAAAATCCTGTCGAAGAGTCGCTCCAGTTGAGCTTGTTCGATTCTGGAAGCCTCGGGGGCGCTTAAACTAATATTCCAAGGGGTTGCCAATTGTGCCTAATCAGGTAGACAATCTAATCTATGGTTTCGCAACACACTTCCAAGTCTGCTGAGAACGAACTCTCGCTACTGACAACAAACCCCTCGAATCAAGCCCCAATTGAGGCCGCGGCTGTTGCAGTGCCTTCGCTAGACGATGCAAGTCTTTATTTCAATCGAGAGCTGAGCCTGCTCGAGTTTCAAAGTCGCGTGCTGGAAGAAGCACAGGACATAAGCAACCCACTTTTAGAACGATTCAAATTTTTATCAATCGTTGGTTCAAACCTGGACGAGTTTTTCATGGTGCGCGTCGCCGGATTGAAACGCCAGATCGAAGCCGGCACAGTCAGCGCCGGGCCGGATGGACTGCTTCCCGCTGACCAGCTCAAAGCCGTAAAAGAGGAAGTAACAAAGCTGATGGGCGAAGCGCATCACTACTTGCGCGAAAACTTGATGCCTGAGCTCGAGAAAGCCGACATCCGCATTCTCGAATACCCTGACCTGACTGAAGAGCAGCGCATTTCGATGCAAAACTACTTCATGCAGAACATATTTCCAGTTTTAACTCCGCTTGCCTTTGACCCCGGGCATCCGTTTCCCCATATCTCCAACCTGAGTTTGAATCTGGCTGTATTGATCCGCGATACCAAAGGCGAAGAACGTTTCGCTCGCGTCAAAATTCCAGATAGTCTGCCCCAATTGATTTCTATTGATCGTCCGTCTTTGCTCGCCCACCGCATTCCATCGACTGTGCGTCCGCAGTGCTACATGTGGCTCGATGAACTGATCAGCGCACATTTGCAGCACCTGTTTCCTGGTATGCAAGTTCTCGAATTTCATCCATTCCACGTCACACGAGACGCGGAAGTGGAGATTCAAGAGTGGGAAGCGGAGGATCTTCTCGAAACAACCGAAGAAGGAATTCGTCAGCGCCGCTTTGGCGACGTAGTTAAACTGACTGTCGATGAGGCTACGCCCGATCGCATTCTCGAAATTTTGATGAGCAATCTGGAAATTGATTCGACAGACGTGTATCAAATTCAAGGACGCTTTCCACTGAGCAGCTTGAAGTTCATCTCGTCGCTCGACAGACCTGATCTGAAAGATGTTCCTTTTCTCCCTAACATTCCGGCAGTCTTGAATCCAGATTTGCAAGAAGAAGACACATTCTCCGCTATTCGACGCAGAGATATTCTCCTTCACCATCCGTTCGATTCATTCCAACCAATCACGAATTTCCTCAATGTAGCGGCTAAAGATCCGTCGGTGCTGGCGATCAAAATGACTCTATACCGGGTCGGAAAAAATTCGCCGGTCGTCGAAGCTTTGCTGGAAGCTATGGCTAACGGAAAGCAAGTTGCTGTGCTGGTAGAGTTGAAGGCGCGGTTCGACGAAGAGAGCAACATCGAATGGGCGAAAGCCCTTGAACGCGAAGGCGTCCACATTGTATACGGACTGCAGGGTCTGAAGATTCACTCAAAAGTAGCACTGGTTGTGCGGAAAGAAGGTGAGTCGATCAGACGCTACGTGCATCTGGGCACGGGTAACTATAATCCAGTCACAGCGCACCTTTACACAGACCTGGGTTTGCTTACCTGCGATGAAGAAATCGGCTCCGATGTCACAGATCTCTTCAACTATTTGACCGGTTACTCTGCAAAACGCGATTATCGCAAGCTTCTTGTCGCTCCGATTAATTTGCGCGAACGACTGGTGGCACTGATCAAACGAGAGATAGAACACCAACGCAACGGAGAACAGGGACACCTCGTCTTCAAGTTTAACGCTCTGGTTGACGACGGCTTGATCAAGCTGCTGTATGAAGCATCGCAAGCGGGTGTGATTATCGACTTGATCGTTCGTGGCGTCTGCTGCTTGCGCCCGAAAATTCCCGGTATCAGCGAAAACATCAACGTCACAAGCGTGGTGGGAAGATTTCTCGAGCACAGTCGTATCTTCTATTTCCGCAACGGCGGAGCAGAGCAGATTTACCTCGGCAGTGCCGATTTGATGCCGCGGAATCTCGACCGGCGAGTCGAGGTGCTCTTTCCAGTCGAAGATCCTCGGCTGGCGCGTCATATCAGAGAAGACATCTTGCACATCTATCTGAACGACTCGGTTAAAGCCCGCTACATGATGAGTGATGGAACCTACAGGCGCAGCATACTGAAAACGCCTGAATCGATCAGCGCTCAGATGTCTTTTTTAAATCGCCGCAGCGAATCACCCTGAGCAGCGAATTACCTCGGTCAAACTAAGAGCCTCTCAGAAGGCGACGCGCGAACTTGAGTCGTCCGTCGAGCACAAGAGCGCCTCCGGATTTCCAGATCTTTCCAAGCCTGGGTGTCTTGCATAGATGGTTGGGGTCTGTGTGCTCTTGCGAAGCGAAATTCGAACCAGCCTGCAAAGCCAACAGACGATAGACAAGGGCCTCAGCAGCGCGAGGACGAGCGAGGCGTAGTGCAGCCTGATGCATTCGTGTCATGCGCTCAGAGTCGTCGAGAAGTTTGTCAATCTTATAAGCCAACGCAGGCAAGTTATTGCATCTAATCGCCACACCTTCTTCCAAAAGGTGATCGGAATTGCGCTCTTCCTGCCCCGGAATGGGATTAACAATAACGAATACGAGCCCCTTCGAGAGCGCTTCTGCCGTAGTCAAACCGCCAGGTTTTCCCAGCACCATATCCGATGCCGCCATGTATTCATCCATTGCAGTTGTGTGGGCGACAGCCTTAACGATCAGATTTCCATTGGCAAAACGAGACTGCTCGTCGAGCTTTTCTTTCAACCCCTTATTTCGACCGCACATGGCAATAACCTGAGCCGAATGCCTGAGCTGTCCTAGAGACTCGAGCAACTCCTCCATCGGTCCAACACCAAATCCACCGGCAGAAACCAAAATTGTTGGTCGCTCCAGATCCAGATCATACTTTTTCCGCATTTCAATCTTATTTTTCAGATGCGCAAAAACAGGATCGATTGGAATACCTGAAACGCTTACCTTGTCGCGCGGAACACCCATGCTGACAAGATGCTCTTTCGTTTCATCGAGGGCTGCGAAATACTGATCGTAGTGCCTGCACAACCAGGAAGCGTGGACATCAAAGTCGGTGACGACTATTACATGTCGAGTCTGAATTTTCTGTCGACAGAGCAGCCACGAAATAATCTCTGCCGGAAGAAAATGAGTGCAGATTACAATTTCCGGCTTGTAGTCGTTAATCATTCGCACTAGAGGACGTGTGTTGAGCCTGTCGAAGGCAAGACGGCGACGCTCATTTTTCCACGGTTTATCGGAAGCATCATAGAGCCATCCCAACAGATCGGGGGCCTTGTTGACCATGTCTATATAAGTTTTGGAATAAAGGTTGCGAACAACATAGCTCGTATACTCAAGCGAGTCCACATGTCGGACCTCACGAGCTGCACCAACCTCGAGGAAAGCTTTCTCGATCGCCTGCGCGGAGCGAATGTGACCAGCACCTGACGTCGCTGAAAGAATCAAAACCCGATTGAACATCGTATGCTCCAAATTTGTAAAACTAGCACCAGTCTGCGGTACGATCGGGTTGCCATGTAACTACAAACAACAGTTAATAGTCTGTTCAGAGACTGCGTTAGTGCCCGTCTTTCACTTAAAATGTACCCTTTCCCACTAAATTTCATACGGATGCCGTAGACCTTTTGGTTTCAGCACAAGGAATGCAATCGTGAAATTAAAATCAATAGCGTTGTCTATATCGCTCTGCCTATCGTTTTCCGCAGCTTTTGGTGCAGATCTGACTCCCGCCCAGCAAGAAGAGCTGAAAGTTAAAAGTGGCGAGTGGATGGTAGCGACGCAAAAAGCCGACAAACTGAACAAACAGCACAAGTTTGCCGAAGCAGAAGCTATATACAAGAAGATCCTCGACGAAAGGAACGCTCTTGGCTTAAACCTGTCGGCGCAACAGAATGCGCTAGCCTGGTTTTACGCAAACTGGGGTAAAAACGATCTGGCCGAACAATATTTCAACGAGCAGTTTGCCACCGTCCAAAAGAACGCTCTTTTAGACGAGATGCAATACTGTTATCCGCTCGAAGAACACGCCCGGTTCCTGGAAAAAATCGGCAAAAAGGAAGAAGCAAAAAAACTGCGCGCTCGTGTTGCAGCAATACGCGCCGCTGACAAAGCACCATATAAATTGCCACCACTGGCGAAGAATTTGAGTGCAGCACAAAAGTTGGAAGAAGCAACCAAGTGCACTGAGATGGGCAAAAAGCTCATCGATTCAGAGATGCAAACAAAGGCAGCTCTCTGGTTGAATCGAGCCATTGCTCTCAATCCAAACGATGCCACGGCCTACTTGTTGCGAGGTCGCACAGACTCCTGGATGGATAATTTCCAGAAAGCCGTCACAGACCTGAATACTGCAATTAAGCTCAAGCCTGACTATGCAGAGGCTTACGCCGATCGCGGTTACGCTTACATGTCTTTGAAGCAAGACTCAAAAGCTTATGCCGATTTCGAAAAGGCTTTCGCGCTCAATAAAGACGCTGACGCACTCGGGACAAAAGCAAAAATGGAAGACGTAGCCGGCAAGCACAAAGAAGCTGTTGCGGACTACACACGTATCATCGCCGTTATACCTGAGAAATCGTGGCCATACGTACAGCGCGGTGCCGCTTACGAAAATTTGAAGGACTACGCGAAAGCAATTGCAGACTACACAGTGCTCTGCGACCGCTATCCAAACAGTTACGATTACTTCGAGTATCGCGGCACTGCGTACATGAAAGCAAACCAGCTGGAGAAATCGCTTGCAGACTACAACAAAGTGATTTCGCTCAATCCGTCATACAGCGGCGCTTACAAGGAGCGTGCCGGAGTCTATCAGAAAATCGACGGTAAGCAATCTGCGCGGGTCATGGCAGATTTGAAGAAAGCCAGGTAACTTGCTGAATAGCTCTAATAGCTTGAGCGGTCAAATCACTTATGGAACTGAGGTGAAGCCTCTTGCACCTGTTTGTAGAGTGACTGCACCTGTTCGTATTCTGCAGCCAGCATACGATCATCATCGGCGAACTGATTCGGATTTCCCGAGTAAGCGCTGCCCGCAGCGCTACTCTGACCGTACGGACTGAGCGACTGCAACTGATTTAGAAACAACATAGCCAACTGCGAGTGCTTGGTGGCGCGTTTCACTTCCTCATGTATCAACATTGAGCTGCGCTGTTCGTCACCATAAACTTGCTGGCTCAAAACGTAATCACCGTCACGCATCGCTTCCTGCATTTTCACATGCATGTTGTTGCTGATTGCCTGCTGCTTAGCGACTACGCTCTGATCAAACCCACTGGCGCCGGATTGCAATGCGGCGGCGCGTTGCTGCGATTGACTCCAGAGAGCCGAATACTGAGCGGCGCTGAGAGTTTTGCGATTATTCATCATCAACTGAATGGCTTGATTCAACTCTTCTTCCTGTGCATGCAAACCGGCTTCAGCCTGCTGCATAGCCTCACAAGCATCCTGTGTACGCACCGCTAGCGGTGCAAATGTCGGCACGGCAATCATCATCGGCTGATTGTTCGACTGCGAATTTTGTTGCTGCGCTGCTTCATGAAAAGCCGCTGCATGTGCTTGAACTTCCTTTCGATGCTGTAAATATGCCTCCAGCGCGGCGTGGTATTTCGCGACCAGATCAGTGTAGTTCTGCAACATGGGCTTGGATTCATCAGAAACAATTCGGCGTGAGCTTGAACCATCAGATTTTCTGGTCGACTCTTTCACCTCAAGATCAAACCTTTTGTTGCCGTCAGGAAGCGCCGCCAGAATTTGCCTGGCTTGTTCAGACTGCATAGCCAGGGTCTTTTTAGTTTCTCGACTCAACTGCTTAACCTGCCTCGCGAGGGCGCGAGCCTCCCGAGTCAGATGAATAGCGTCGTTTCTGCGAATCTCCAGGCGCTCTTCTGTAACCTGGGCCACGCCTGGCTGAAGGTTCACGCAGAAGCTGAATGCAGCTAAGAAGAACGAGAACATTTTAAATGACATCTGGCACAACTCAAGGGCACTGATAAACGTAGACAGTTATTCATCATAATCGATAGCTCAAGTGATAAACGAATCCAAGCCCTAATGCCGACAACGGCTCTCGTCTATTGGCAACCAGATCGAGCCGGCAGTCCGCACAGCTACTCTTTACAAGCACTCAGGATAAATTGAAAAGGCGCGCCGAAATCACTGCTGTTAATATGCGTATACTGCGGTTAAACAGACCAGTTTTACAATCCGGTATCGGTTAAAAATTCCATGTTGTGCCTGACTTTGGGCGCTTGATAAACTGTCAGCCGGTTCAGTCAGGGTCATTATGAAATCCAAATTTGTTATTGCCGCCACTCTTTGTTTGATGTTCAGCGCTCACTATGCTCAGGCGCAGGCGCCGTGGAATGAGCTCAACCGGACACTCGAGGAGGCTGACAAGGCTTACAAAAGCAAGGACTTCAAGCATGCAGAAGAATTATATGCAAAAGCAGTCTCTCTGGCTAAGTCAGCCGGCGCACATGATGCTCGTGTAGGCTCGGCGCTAAACGGTCTGGCTGCGACATTCGAAGCAGAAGGAAACAAACCCGAAGCTCTGAATATGTATAAGCAAGCGCTTGTATCCAAAGAAGCAGCCGTCGGCAGAGTAGACCCCGCCCTTTTGCCAATTCTGGACAATATGGGTTCGTGCTACAGATCCAGCGGCGATACTGAAAATGCGCTGGCAACCTACAATCGGGCTTTGAAAATCCGTGAATCAGCAGACAAAGGTGAAACAGGCGACCTGGCTAAGAATCTGAATTCGATTGCCGCCATTTATCGCGAAACAGCTAAGTACAAGGAAGCTGAGCCAGTTCTGCTGCGGGTTGTGGCAGTAATCGAGAAACTGAGCGGACCGGACAATCCCTCAGTCGCTGTCGCGTTAAACAATCTTGCAGTCGTCTATCGAGAGCAGAACAAAACTAAAGAGGCAGAAGGCTTATACGATCGCGCCCTGAAAATCCGGGAAAAAGCGTTCGGCGCTGAGAGCCAGGAGACGGCAGCAAGTCTAAGTAATCTAGCCCGCGTCTACCGTGAAGAAGGACGCTTCGAAGAGGCTGAGCCCCTGTTGAAACGCGTGCTTGAAATTGTTCAGAAAGTGGAACCCGATTCACCATCAGTGGTGACAGCATTGAACAATCTTGCCGTAGTTTATAAAGAAGAAGCCAAATATGCAGATGCTGAACTAGCATACAAGAAAGCTGCGGCGCTGGAAGAAAAATTGAAAGGCGCTGATTCTTACACTCTGGCGCCAATACTGACGAATCTGGCACTCGTGCTCAACATCGAAGCGAAAGATACAGAAGCTGAGCCGGTCATGAAGCGGGTCATCGAAATCACCGAAAAGAGCCTGGGACCGGATGATCCAAATCTGGCCATAGCCCTTTCAAACCTGGCTGAACTTTATCGACAGCAAGGGAAATTTGCCGACGCTGAAACACTGATGAAACGCACTCTAGCAATTCGCACCAAGGCACTTGGTGCGGACAATCCCGAAGTGGCTGCAAACCATAGTGACCTGGCTTTGTTGTACCGCGAGCAAGGCAAGCTGACTGACGCAGAGCCATCATTCAAAGACGCCATAACAATTCAAGAAAAATATGAGAAGCAACATCCAGGAGAACTGGCCAACTCTCTCAACAACTTAGCCAAACTGTATCGCGATGAAGGCAAACTGCCTGAATCAGAAGCGCTCTACAAGCGTTCTCTAGCCCTGCGCGAACAGACATATGGTGCCAATGACTCACGCGTCGCCGCCAGCCTGCGGAACTACGCCATACTGCTGCGCAAAATGGGCAAAGAGGCAGACGCAGATAAAATGGACGCGCGTGCCGAAGCTATCGAAGCAAAACCTGAAAGCAAAGCCGACATTAACTGAGGGCTGAAAACCCTTAGCTGAAGAACAATGTCACAGGATTGTCAAAATTAGCGCGCATGATAGTTGAGCGAAAGCACCCCAGTGAATTTCGCTTACCAAAAGGCCGAGCCACTCGGCTCTGCCTCGGCACGCCAGGTTTCCCATGCGACATCATCACTTCAACCCAGACAGATTCGACGGTGGCTCTCAAGGCTATGAACGTCAACAGGGTTTCGGCGTCCAGATAGAACTCGGAAACATGGCATTTCGCGAGTCTGTACACTTGCACCGTGCAGCCATGGTTCATGTTTACCAGCATTTCCATTCATCACTGCCACCGGTCGAAATAGCCGGAGTCATTCCACCGCAGACCTACGGGCAGTCACGCTACGGCTCCACGGAAACTAATTACTATCAACGCCCGCGCAACGAACAGGCACAGATTGAATTCAACAATCCATATTCACAGCAAGAACAATATCGCTACAGGCAAGAGCAGTATCGATACCAGCAAGAACAGTATCGCTACTCGCAAGAGCGCTACCCGCAAGAGCAGTACCGCTACCAGCAAGATCAATATCACTCATCGCAGCAATTCCATCAGCATCCTCATCATTCTCGCTCCCATCATCACTCACACTACCGACCCGAAAACTACTCTGGACACCCGCGTCAAGATATCGGTCCGGGACACCGCAGTATTTATACCTATGACGGTGCGACCCGAGCCAATCCCGAGCAAGCCATGTCGAGCGCTCGCGTGGTGGCGCAGGTAGCCAGACGGCTGGGAGTCGACCCTGTGGTGGCAGTGGCAGCGATGTTGGTCGAGAGCGGTGGCAATCCGAGAGCGGTTGGCGACAACGGGCACAGCTTCGGTCTGTTTCAACTCAACAGTCGCGGCGAGCTTGCCGAAGCGCGTTTAACTCCGAATCAAGCATTCAATCCACAAATCAACGCCGAAGTGGCTCTATCGTACTTCCAGCGCGGGCGCACAAACAATCCAGGCGCCATGGCGGCAGCAGCGCAACGTCCGGCCAATCGAGCCGATTACGCAAGGAAAGTAAACGCGAACATGGCCGAAGCCGAACAGATGGTACGCGCTATGGGTTTAGCTTGATTTAGACGAACTAGTTTGACCTGGTCAGTTTTCGTTCGCGCCTGCCGGCTTTTTCATCAAGCTTGTCAGCCTTGGAGAGGAACTTCTGCTGCTCCTTTTGCTCCATTGTTGGAGAGAGAGCCACGTAGGCGCGATATTGGAAAGCCGACTCACGCAACTGCACAGGTGTTGCTTTGGACACGTCTTCCAACGCTTTCGCCAGGCCTAAACGTGCATCCGCAGATTTCGGATTTTGAAAAACAGTATCATGAAAAGCATCAACAGCGCTGCCTTTCATACCCTTCTTAGCAAAATCAGTGGCCAGCGTCATATTCTTGCGAGCGTTCTCCTGAGCCTTAGCGACTTGAGCCATGCCGCGACGGGCCCGATCTGCGCCACCAGGCATAGTGGCAGCCTTTTGATAAGCAGCCTGAGCATTGTCCAGATCATGAATCATCAACTCGAGATCAGCTAGAGCGAAGGTCTGCTTGGCGTTATTAGTGTGTGCAAGCACCATCTGAAATTGTTGATTGGCTTCTGCAAAGCGATTCTGCGCCATCAAAGCTTGCGCATAAGAGATGCGTTCACCATCATTAGTTGGAGGTGGAATCTTCGACAAATCCACTTCATCTCCTGCCAGTGAACGCAATTTAGCTTGCGCCAAACGCAATTTGATGTCATTCGGATTCATCTGAACAGCACGATCGATCATTTGCAATGCATTGTCAAAATCGTTATCACCGAAATAACCGCCGGTTGTTTCCTTATTTGACTTCATGTAAAAAGCAGTAGTTAAACCGTCAGCTGCTTTCGAGTTGCCCGGGTCGGCATTAAGAACGGTTTGATAAGCTTTGATCGCATCATCAATTTTTTCGACACGCAAACTTTGATCGCCGATGCGCAATTGCAAATCGTTATTGTTTGGCATCAGTTCGAGCCCTGACCGCAGCTCAGAAATAGAAAGCTCTATATCACCACGACTTTCACGAATATTGGCGATACCTAAATAAGCGGCAGTATTCTCAGGTTTGATGGCGATCGAAGCTTGATAGTTCGATACGGCTGCAACAGTGTTGCCCTGCGCTTCGAAACATTTTCCAAGGGCAAGACGAACCGGCCAGCTGTTGGGAAACTGATATTGGGCTGTATTCAGTTCTCTAAGTGCTGCGTCATACTTGCCTTGATTGAGCAGCGCCTGACCCAAACCATAGTGAGCCGTCCAATCACCGGTGTTCACTTTAATTGCTTTCTGGAACGTAGCGGCAGCGGCAGCAGGGTTGTTTTGAGCCAGCTGTACAAGACCGAGACCGGAATAACCATCTGAATAATTTGGATCAAGCTGAATTGCTTTTTTGAATTCCAGTGCAGCATCATTCAGCTTTCCTTGCTCTTTATAGACCATACCCAGCGCATAGTGAGCCTCTGGGATTTTAGTGTCAGCGTCAACTGCCCTTTGTGCTTGATTTTGCGCATCGTTCAAAATCGAGTCTTTGTTATTGCGAATCGTAGCCGACGAAGACTGCAGACGATTGAGAGCGTTTAGCGCTTTTCCTGCGAGTGCCCCTGGATTGTTGGGATCTTGAGCAAGGGCTTTGTTGAATTGAGCGTCTGCACCATCGACTTTAAATTGCTTAGCCAGAGCCATTCCATAGCCGACCATGGCATTGATGTCGCGCGGATTGGCTTTCAGGGCAGCCACGTAAAAATCATTGGCTTTGGCATAATTGCCTTTCATCATCATTTTATCGGCATTAGCTACACCGGCACTGACACCACCTCTGTAAAGGCGCTTGCTTCCAGCTTGCGCATCAAGCTGAACTGTCAAAGTGAATGCCAGCGCTGTTATTGCAGATGTAAAAACCAATTGATGAGCAGTGCTATGTTTGCCTTTCATAATGACCTTCGAATAAGTGCCTGAGGGCTCAATTGTAATACGGTAGAAGTAATGATCAGCCTCATGAAAACATAGGCTGCAATACTCAAAATCTAACAGTTGTTATTTTTTATCTGGCGCAGTCTTACTGTTCAGCACTGTGGCTTCAACATATCCAACACCCGGAAAGATGCCGACCCGTTTAGCCGCTTCGCGTGACAAGTCCAGAACCCTGCCACGCACGAACGGACCACGGTCAGTGACTCTGATCACGCAAGCCTGACCATTTTTGGGATTCTCGACCATCACTTTGGTTGGAAAAGGCAAGGTCTTATGAGCAGCACTCAACTTATTCATATCGAAAATTTCGCCCGAGGCAGTTTTCTTCCCATGAAAAGGAATGCCGTACCAGGATGCATTTCCCGAAAATGTGGGACCCTTTTCTTTCTCATCTGCTGAGGCGTCTGCCAGAAGTATCGCTTGAGGCGCGTTCACTAGTGTTGGCGGTGCCGCCCAGGCACAGGCTTGAACGAAAGTGCCAGTCAACACTGAACTGAGTACAGCATTAATTTGACGCGTCTTCATCGGTTAATGTCTCCGGAAAAACGTAACTTCTAATCAGCATAGCATTACCACCGCTTGCTGCCGATCGGCTACCTGGTAGTGGGCTCGGTATGGAGAAACTTCTTCAAGCCTTCAGGATCGTCCGTAATAATTCCATCAACAGGCATCGCGACGGCGCTCTTCCACTCTTCCGGAGCATTTACGGTCCACACGTTTACCTTGAGCCCGGCCTCGTGAGCGCGTTTGGCTGCATCAGTGCGGAAATCGCCAAATCCCGGGTTCCAATTGTCTGCGCCGACTGACTTAGCATAGGAACCGACATCAGACAAAATGCAGTCAGTCAAAATGGCACACTTATATTGAGGTGCCTTTTCATGAAACCGGCGAATGACATCATGGTCGAACGAACTGACCATTATCTTGTCAGGGTAAGGATATTTCTTGAGCAGGGCGATTAAATCGTCCTCAATACCAGGGTAGTCGACAGGCGCATTTTTTATCTCAATATTTATCGTCAGCTTGCCTTTCACAAGGTCGAACACTTCAGTCAATAGAGGCAGCTTCTCATTCTTGAATTCGGAAGAGTAGGGAATGCCCGCACTCAGCTTCCTCAATTGGGACGCGGGAGCCCATTTAGCTCCAGCACTCAATGCACGCAGTTGAGAAAGACTCATGTCTTTAACAAACCCAGAACCATCGGTGGTGCGGTCGACTGACTCGTCGTGAATAACAACTAGTTCGCCTGTTTTGCAACGATGGATATCCAACTCAATGCCGTCTGCACCAAGTTCAACACTCTTTTTAAAGGCTGCAAGTGTATTCTCAGGAGCCCAAACCCTGCCACCACGGTGAGCAACCACCTGGGGTAGAGCCTGCGCAGAAAGATTTGCTGAAGTGATAGAGCAGACTGCAACGACGAAGATTCCAAATACTCGATTCAATTTAGTGCTCACCATTGATAAGGTCCGATATAGATTGAAAGATTGCCTTTCGCCTGAACGTTCCCGACTTTGACCGTCATCGGCTTTTGCAGAGGCGGATTGAACCACAGCCCACCGCCTGCATCTGGAAACATCGGCACTTCAACAGTTAAACTTTCAGGCGTTGCAGACACTACTCTAGCTGTTTCACTGCCGATTTTCACTTCGTTGTCACTGGCATTTTCCGAGAAGTTTTTACCGTAAATGCTGAATTGCATCGTTGACTTGACGCAGTTCAAGCTGGTGCCCGTCACTTCCGGTTGTCCTTTGATTTTGACAGAGACAGGATTGGTTTTTGTTCCGTTCGTCGTCACCGTAATCGTATAAGTTCCAGCCGTCAAAGTTTCGGGCACCATCGCTCTGATACTATCTGCAGTGGCGTCAATAATCTTGGCACGACTGTTATTGAACATCACGACATTTTGACTGAGATCGGTATTGAAGGGTCCGCCAGACAAGGTGATAATTCCGCCTGCCTGAACATTACTGGGTTCGACACGCGTAATCTTCGTACCTGTAACAGTGGTCAATGTCCAACCAAAGGTCGAACCAGGCATACCGGCGCCACGAATGAGCAACACAGTCGTCCCCTGTCGCAGTCTGCCAGTAAAGTCCAGCGCGACCGTCGAAGTGCGTTTAAAACTGTTCTCGTTAACAATCATCATGCCCCTTGGTTGAGCACGAGGGTCAGGATTGCTGTTAGATGAGTCTGTGAGAAAAACGCGCACCCAGGCAAACTTGCCATTCGTAAAATTGAGTGTTAAGGGCATCGAGTTATCAACATCGTCCATCGAAATCTTGCCGACGAACTGCTGTATCTGCATGTTCTTGGCAGTATAACTGCCACTGGCGAGAGTCTTGACCTCAGCTCGACAAGAAGGCTGCGCAAAGAGAAAAGCCGCCAGCCAGATGAGAAAATATAATGGGCGCATGACAATACCGTGCTTAGAGTGCTCAGCATATTATACGAGAAGGGAAACTTAATTACTTCCGGTCAGCCGTGTACCCTCTGGTAGCATATTGAGGAACCCAAATTTTCCAGCCACAGCAGCGAGTCCATAATGTCCGAAACAACGAACACAGTCGCATCAACGACCCGCAACTTTCTTGTCGACCCAGACGATCTAGTCGACGAATTATTGTCAGTCATCAAAACCCACGACTGGAAAGATCTCAAAATGCAATACCAACTTGGAAAGCTGCAGGCTACCAAGACCACTGCGACAAACGAACACTATGATCTAATTGTCGACTGGAACGAGTTTGAAGAAGAAGTGCAAATGCGTATCGCAGTCGCCGGAAGTGAAGAATCGCTACCGGCGCGGCAGCAGGAGTGCCTGGACTTGATTAACGCTATGTTCCCGAATGATATCTTCCGCAAAGTCAACGAAGACAACTAACTACTTTTGCTGCTCAGACCGCTATTCAAGCGGTGTCATCTTTGCTGAATTTGTTTTGGAACCATCCTTCAAAAACGACATACCGAAGTGATTGAGCTTCTCATGTCCGTCAACATCGTGCCAACGTTTTTCGAACTCTTGAAGAGGAATATAGGCGTAGTGTCCCGACGTAGAGGGATCCATAAAAACAAGCCGATCATGATCGAAGCCGACGGCGACCACGTAGTGACCATCGTTCCAGTCGCTAGCATAATCAGTCTGACTGCCTTTTTCTGCCCATGCTTGTATGAGACACAACACGGGATGCCCAGCGCTGATATCACTTTCCAATTGTTGCAAGGTCATGTCTTTTTGAATGCGCACCGGCAGCCCATGAGCTTCAGCATAGCCGGCGATGTTCCTGTAGCGCGTGCCGTACTTCCTATCAGCCTTCAATATCTTTGACAGAGTATCCTCCCGAACATCCTGCCCATAATAGGCGAGTAATGACTGCAATGCAGCAACACCGCAGGTATAGTCAGTGGATTGGCGCATCAGTGGCACTGGAATTGTATTAGCAGGCAAAGCAAGCGCAGCCCTGTCGGCGCCCGAGTTTATGCCTGCACTGGTGCCTGAACTGGTACCTGAACTGATCTCTGAATTGAGGGCTGATGTATTGCCGGAAGTCTGCGCGACAGCTTGAGAAGCTCCAAACAAAGTCGAAATCAAACACGCTATCAACACGGCAAAGCCCGGCCCAACTGCAGGCAAAACAAAGGCTTGAAAGCCAGCTACTTTGAGCTTGCAGTGGCGCTTAACTGTTTCAATTCGACTATTCACAACACACGGTTTGGAGATACTTATCAATCAAGCTCTTAAATGCTTCCAAAGTGTAAGGCTTACTGAGATAATCGTCCATCCCTGCCTCAAAACAAAGAGCTCTATCTTCGCTTCCTGCGTAAGCTGTAACCGCGATAATCCCAGTTTTAATCAGACTTTCCGCCGCTTCGCGCCGACGAATTTCACGAGTACAATCAAGACCATTCATTCCCGGCAGTTTGATATCCATCAATACAAGAGCAAACCGGTGTTTATGTTCGAAAATCAGCTTAAGAGCTTCTTCTGCAGAAGCGGCGATTTCGAAATCTAAAGCAAAACTTTCAAGAACAATTTTGAGAACGTAGCGCTGGGTTACATCATCTTCTACGGCCAGGATTTTCTTCATCATGTCCCACTCAGGGAGCCAGGCTTTGTGACAGTCTCCAGGATCCGCGTTTCAAGTTTTTCGGAATAGAACTCATCAGCCGAAATTACTTTCGTCGCACCATACAGCAAGCAAGACTTCTCAACGAACTCAGGCTGAATTTGCAGCTTACCGGACATGCTGGCAGGCTCTGACGTGTCACAACAAATGAAACTCATTTTGCAATAGTAGTCATTGCGCCTGATTGACCGAAGCAAGTCGAACAGTGACTCATTCTGGAGGTGAAGCTGAACAAGCGTTACGTCTACTTTCTCTCTCTGCAACACCTGCATTGCCGCCATGATTGTTCCAACCTGTGTCAAATCATGTTCGGACAGTGCACTCAACACCCATTCGGATGCAGTCTTAGAGTCGAATACAGTTAGAATTTTCAAGCCCATCGTTTATTCCGATTGTTGCCAGAAGTCGAAAATAACCGCAAGTTGCCTAATGATCCGTATCCAACTATGGCATACGGAGGACGAGCATAAATCCAGCAGGTGAGGTATCCCCCTCCGGCAACTTCACACAACGTATTTAGGCTAAATCAAACGCCCGAGCGATTCGGAATAGGATTGCTGTTGCTGAATTTAGCGACTAAGACTGCCACGCGGCTGGTTATATTTTGTTGCTTGTCGCTCTGGGTTGAACCACAAATACTGACCTCGAGCGCATCTACACGTTGACCAAGCGGTTTGCTCGCGGAAATCTTACCAAACAAGATTTTTTCCAGCGTTTCTATCTCGTCGACGACAGTGAAAGATTCACTTCTGGCGGTCCATAACGGCGCCTGCGTTGGTTGAAAGTCAATTGGCAGCGCGGACTGGGAGCTCAATTGGTCCGTGGTCTGAAAGCGTACCTGTTGCGTTCGAGTTAACGTCGATCGCAGTTGTTCCGGTCTATAGCAAGCATTTTGTAAGTAACTCAATCTGAGCAACTCAGCCTTTTCTAGCTCTTCAACCTTCGGACTCATGAAGGCGTATTCGCCAAGTCTGTCCAGACGCACAGCGAGGTCCGTTTGCGTGGCCCAGACTCTGCCGAAAATATGTTCCTCCAACCTTGCCACTCTGGTTGGAGCTGCGTCAGACTCGAAAGTACGCTCTAAAAGCTCCCGCTCTAACTCGGTTATACGAGGATATTTGGTTTTCGACCAGGCGCAATCAGCGACAGGAAGGGCATTGGATCGTTTCGCCGAATCTGAACCAGACGCGGCAGCTGTACCAGCACCTGCAACTGAGCTACTAGCAACGACTTTCATAGCAGGCACCACGTTGTCAAGCTTATCTAGTCTGGACTGAAGCGGGTCTGTACTTGCGGTTCCGTAAACGAAGTTCTCGAGGCGATCCAGACGTTTTGGTAAGGCCTCGTTGCTGTATGGATGAGCAAAAAATCTAGTTTCGAGACTGGAGACCTGTCTGACACCATTATCAGTGGCAGCTTGACTGAAGACCGGCTGATTGATGCCAATCACCGAGCATAAAAATAGACAAGCTAAGACCGACTTTGGAAGCACAATGAACCACTCCAAATGCTGCGTGAATATGTTTGCTGACTTATTCTTCTATTCTGGTTTTACCCAGAATTTTTTTTAATCCGACATTAGTGAGATGTGTCGATAAGAAATTTGTTCCTGGGCGCACATCGTGACCAGTTCTACCAAACCTCGCTTGACATCACCGATAAGTGGTGATCATTCCGAGTCTTTTAATGAACCAGGCAGAGCACAACAACTGCGCTGACGTCAGATTTTGTTTTGTGACCGGAGAATGCCGTAATTAGTAATTGCCAAAATGCTCAGTGCGTCTGTAATTTCGCCTGTCATCACCATATCCAGTGCCTGATCAAACGTCACATGTTTGTAAGCAAGTTGTTCCGTTCCTTCTGGTCTTGGTGTGCCCCTGGTTAGACCGGTAGCCAGGTAATAAACCGCCAGCTCATCAGAAACTGAGTTCGACAAATGTGCACTTCCCAATTGCGTCCAGTTGGACGCCACCATTCCCGTCTCCTCAATCAACTCACGTTTAGCAGCATCAAGATGAGTTTCTCCCTGACTGCAGCCGCCTTCAGGTATTTCCCATGAATAAATTTCCAGCGCGTAACGATACTGACCAACCAGACAAATCTTGCCTTCTTCGTCAATCGGCAAGACACCAATAGCGGTGTTCTTAAAATGAACTACTCCATAAATTCCAGGTCTGCCATCCGGCTGAACTACTTCATCTTCGCGTACTTTGATCCAGGGATTCTCGTAAACGACTCGTGTGCTTTTTGTTTTCCAGGGACTTGCTGTTTGTGTCATGAGAATTTCCCGAGTTAGTTCGCCAAACTGTGCATCAAATCGATATTGATTTTATCCGGTCCCTTCTTCTCCATGCCAGGCACTTCCAGAATCCACGGAAGTGGCCGCAGGAGCGGTTCGTGCAACATGCGCCGAAATGCCTCCTCTCCGATATAACCTTTGCCGATATTTTCATGCCGGTCTCGGCGAGCCCCGAGTGGAGTCTTAGAATCGTTGGCATGAATTGCAAAAAGCCAGTCAAAACCGATTAATTCGCCGAATTGATCAATCGTCTGCTGTAAACCTGCTTTCGAAGAGATATCGTAACCGGCGTTAAACATGTGACAAGTGTCCCAACATACTCCAATGCGTTTGTCATACTGCATCGACTTCAATATGTCGGCAAATTCTTCAAATCTGTCGCCTATTGTTTGCCCCTGTCCGGCACAGACTTCCAGCAAGAGTTTGCAATCACCTTGATATCCATCCAGCACCATATCCAGTGCTTTCAATACTCGATTCAGCGCTTCGTCGTAAGTAGCCTTTCCAGCAGACCCCGGGTGAAAAATCAATCCCTTAGCGCCAATGCTGTCAGAAAGTCGTAATGCCAGCGCTAGATTGTTTACTGACTTTGAGAAATTTTCAGGCGACTCTGATGCCAGATTGACTAGATAGTTTCCATGTACAAAAACCGGGGCAATCGAACTGCCTTTGACTCCATCAACGAAAGTGCTCTGCTCAGCAGGTGTAGGCTTCGGTTCGCGCCACATTTGCGGCGAACCCAGGAATATTTGAATAGCCTGTGCGCCAATGTTAGTCGCTTTACCGACGGCGGTTTTCATACCGCCGCTGATATGCGCACCGATACGAGGTTTTGCAGCAGTTTTCGCCATTGACATATTCTACCCAAAGTACTTTCAGAGCAAAGCTAGACACAAGCGCAGTCGATGATTACGGGTATTTAAGCGAAGAACCTATGCCTTTTTATATGCATACCTAACTGTGTACTTAAATGCTTGTAACGACAATTAGTATGGGTTCTTCCTACTTTACTACGCTGAAAACACCGGCTCGACAGTTTTGACACCGTATACGGTGTGGCTGAGCGGATTTTTCGGAATATTTGGTTGCCTCGGTCACATTGCTATGCTATTTTGTTAGTTGAACTTAAGGAGATTGACCATGCCAGAACCTTTCAATGATCCAACAGTCGTAGCTTACATGTTGATTATGCCTGTAATCATAATCGGCCTCGCAAAAATGTGGAAACGAGTCAAAGACAAGAAAGCAGAAGCCCGTTCCGCTTCAACATCTACTCAAGCACCAACTGAGACCACATAAAAGAGTCTGACCTGGTGTAATTTGTATTCGTCCGCGCAGACTCTTCCGCCTGGTCACAGGCGGTGATTGGTGTCTGCCTGTTCAGTAAGTTCGCTGCCTGTTTTATTTTGTGTCAAAATGATCTTCTCTACTAAACAAGAGGCGTCATTTTGAACCCGAGATCACCATCTGTTGCCCTGGCCAGCCTTTCTCTTGTAATCCTGTTAACCACCACTCAAGCCCTTGCGTCAGACAAAGAGGAGCTTGAAAAAGCCCGCACGAGCATGAAGTGCGGACATTGCGAAGAATCTTTCAAAACTCTGCACTCTCTGGCACGACGTGGACATCCAGCGGCGCAGTGCCTGGTAGGGATCTGTTACCAGACCGGCAGAGGGGTGAAAAAGGACAGTCGTCAGGCGGCTCAGTGGTACGAAAAGTCCGCCAGACAAGGCTTTGGAGACGCCCAGACCAGACTGGGAAAGATGTATCAATACGGCAACGAGATAGAAAAGGATACTAGCAAGGCTGAACATTGGCTCTCCAAAGCCGCCCACAAAGGAGTTGCAGAAGCGCAATACAGCCTCGGCAAGATGTACGTCGAAGAAAACAACCTCTACAACAAGTCAGTCAACAAGCGGATGATGGAAGCGCGACGATTGATTCTTCTCGCTCGCGATCAAGGTGTTGAAGATTCAGAAAAGCTACTGGACCGCATTCCCGGCTGGGAGAAGACCGAAGCCGCCATCAAACAGAAGTACCACCAATCAACAACAAACTATTCGCAGGGTCTCGGCAATATAGAAACGAGCTGGGAGGGCTATGCCGACCTGGTCAAATCAATGCGCGACCTGGATGCCGGCGCCAGTCAATAACGTTCACGTGAAATTCACTATTGATTCATATGCTTCGATGGGGAGACACATATGATGAGTGATGCAAGTGTTCGAGTGGGTCAAATTTTTAGACTCTGATTACTTTCCTGCAGGTGCAGAGAATGTGCGCAGGCTGCCCAGGTCGTCCAGTCCGGGACGGTGGATGCCCTTTATACTCATGCACCTGGCTTGCTTGAGTGTCTTTTTCACGGGAAGTAGCCCAGCTGCCTTAATCATGGCTCTGACACTCTGCATAGCGCGCATGTTTGCGATTACAGCCTTCTACCATCGATATTTTTCGCATCGCAGTTATAAAACTTCTCGTATCGCTCAATTCTTGTTCGCGATAGCCGGTCTCACCGCAGTTCAGAGAGGTCCGCTGTGGTGGGCTGCGCACCACAGGCACCACCACCAACATGCTGACGCCGAACTCGATACGCATTCACCGGTGAGAAGAGGATTTCTCTGGGCGCAGATCGGCTGGATTACGGTCGAAGCGAACATGCCGACAGACTACTCGCGAATTCCAGACCTTGTGAAATATCCCGAACTTGTATTGTTGAACAGGTTCGACTGGGTCGTGCCGGTGCTGTTGGGAGCCACTGTCTTCTGGTCAGGTGCGGCACTGGAGCGGATCTACCCATCACTGCACACATCAGGTCCGCAGTTTCTTGCCTGGGGCTTCGTCAGCACTGTCATGGTCTTCCACATTACAGGGGCAATAAATTCACTCGCCCATCAGTTCGGAACGCAAGAATTCGAGACTGGTGACAACAGCAAGAACAACTTCTTGCTTGGTCTGATCACGTTGGGTGAAGGCTGGCACAACAATCATCACCGGTACCCTGGCTGCGTGCGCCAGGGGTTGGAATGGTGGCAAATCGACCTGACATACTACGTGCTTCTCTTAATGGAGAAGTTAGGAATCATTTGGGAACTCAACAAGGTACCAAATACGGTGCAGGCAAAAGAGCTGAGCATGAGGTCGCTTTCGTGAAATCAATTGCAGTTGTCGGAACCGGAATCGCAGGACTGGCCTGTGCTTATATGCTCCGCAAAAACGCCAAGCTTACGGTTTTCGAGCAGAACGATTATATAGGCGGTCATACTAACACTATCTATGTGGAAGAAGATGGAAAGACTGTTTCCATTGATACAGGCTTCATGGTTTACAACGAAGTCACGTATCCATATCTGACTAAGCTCTTCAAGGAGCTGAACATCAAATCGCAACCGACCGACATGTCATTTTCCGTGCAAAATCGTGCGCTTAATCTAGAGTGGTCGGGTACGGGTTTCAACCGAATTTTCGGAGAGAGAAAGAACATTCTCAATCTTCGTTTTTGGAAGATGCTTCTCGAACTCGATCGTTTTAACAAAACTGCACTGGCAATGCTCAGTAACGAGTCAATCAGCGAGTATACACTGAAAGAGTTCATCGCCAGAGAGAAATTCAGTGACGACATGGTCAATCTATATCTGTTGCCCATGATGTCGGCACTCTGGTCAGCTCCTCCAGCCACTATGCTCTCATTTCCAGCTTCCGTCTTAATCAGATTCATGTTCACCCATGGACTACTAAGCATGTATGGAAAACTCGATTGGCTGACTGTCTCAGGCGGCGCCAGCACCTATGTCAAAGCCATGACTGAATCATTTCGCGACAGCATTCAGATTGGCGCGAAAGTGGTGGCAGTGTCACCCACTAGAGATGGCAGAGTAGCGCTTCGCAGACAGGACGGAACGGTCCAAGAATTTGACCAGTGCATCCTCGCGTGCCACGGCGACCAGGCATTTGAAATACTCGACAGCTCTTTTACAGCAGAGAAAGTTCTGCTCGAGAATTTCAAATATCAAGCCAATACAATTCTGGTGCACAAAGATCAGTCTGTGATGCCAAAGAATAAGATCAACTGGGCCTCCTGGAATTATCTGGTGGACACAAAAAAGGAAGAAGCTCCGACAACCACACACTATTGGATGAACAGCCTGCAAAAGGTTTCCGATCGATACAACTACTTCGTATCACTCAACTCAGAGGCACTGATAGAGCCATCCAAGATCGTGCGGCGCATCCAGTATCATCATCCAATTTTCACGGTGGCAGCGAAAAATGCGCAGAAGCAACTGAAAGAATTGAACAAAACACCTCTGAGAAATCTCTTCCTATGCGGAAGTTATTTCAGCCACGGATTCCACGAAGATGCCCTCGCTTCATCAATCGACGTTGTAAACCTCATTCAAGGAGTCGCTAATGAAAGACACGATCTCCTGTTTGTATGAGTGCAATATTACTCATCAAAGAATGAAGCCCAGACCGCACCGTGTTGAGCACTCGATGTTCTCGTTCTACATCGATCTGGATGAGTTACCGCTCCTGGAGCAGAAAAACCGCCTTATTGCCGTCAACAAAATGGCGCTGTATACGCTTAGAGACAGAGACCACTTTGATGAGAGCGACAAACCGCTCAAACAAAAGGTGATTGAATACGTAAAAGGAATCAAGCCAAATCTCGAAATAGCGAGCGTCCGGGTTCTGACGAACCTGCGCTTTCTGAATTACGTCTTCAATCCGATTACCGTTTTCTTCTGCTTCGACCCAACGATGCAACTGCAATGTGCAGTAGCGGAAGTAGGCAACACATTCGGCGAGAAGAAGCCTTATCTGTTGTTGAGTAACGGAACGTCGAATCTAAAAGACAGGCAACCGAAGAATTTTTACGTCTCTCCATTCATCAATCTCGATACCGATGTAGTCTTTGATCTCGACAGTCCCGACGCTCGACTCAAACTCAACATCAACTCTGTTGAATCGGGAGAAATCGTACTGGCTGCGAATATGCGCGGCAGCAGGATAGCTTTGACAGACAGAAACTTGCTCTTAATGACTTTGAAATATCCGTTCGTCACTTTTTTCGTGATTGGCGCCATTCATCTGCATGCCCTTTTTCTCTGGCTGAAAAAAGTTCCTTTCATTACCAAGGAAGCTAACGCACATTTGCAAACAGGCGTTCTTCGCCCGTATCCGTCCTCAGGAGAGCGACAATGACTACAGTACAATCTCAGTTAGACACGCCGCATCTATCCGCAAATGAGAGGCGACCGACAAGATTTCAAAAGATCTGTCAAACCCTTGTACTCGGGCAATTCGCCAAAATGACGAGAGGTTGTCTCAAAATCATCCTGCCAGACAACCGACCTTTTTCTATTGGTACCCCCGGAGATTCACCGGAAGCTGCGATACAAATCAACGACTACGCGTTCTTTGAAAGATGCGTCCTATTCGGCGCCATCGGATTTGCTGAAGCATTTATCGATGCTCTCTGGAATACTGACGACCTGACTGCAGTCATCGCCTGGTTTATAGAAAACGGTGAAGACTCGACTGTGTTCGAGACGAGCAGCCAGAAGAGCAAGCTTCTGAATATTTTGAATTTCTACAATCGACAGTTGCACAAGCGCAAGGGAAATACACTGACGGGCAGCAAAGAGAATATCCGCGATCATTATGACCTCGGCAACGACTTCTTCAAATTGTTTCTGGACGAGACAATGACCTATTCGAGCGCCATGTTCGAGCATGCCGGTCAACCGCTGGAAGCAGCCCAGATCCAAAAATATGACCAGCTGTGTCAGAAATTGCGACTCCGTCCAACCGATCAGGTTCTGGAAATTGGCTCAGGATGGGGATACTTCGCAATCCATGCTGCCACCACATACGGGTGCAAGGTGACCACGATTACGCTCTCGGAAGAGCAATTCAAGCACGTGACCAAGCTGATCGAGGAACGCAATCTGACTGATCAAATCACCGTTTTGTTGAAAGATTTTCGCTTGATGGATGGTAAGTTTGACAAGATCGCCTCAATAGAAATGGTCGAAGCGCTGGGGGATCCGTTCATCGATTTATTCTTCCAAAAGTGCTCGGAGCTTCTTACAGCCAATGGACTTCTGGGCATCCAGATGATCTGCGCAGCCGATTGCCGATACAACCAGATGAAAGACGGCGTCGATTTCATCCAGAAACATATATTTCCAGGCGGTCAGCTGCTCTCCATCGCCAGAACCGTAACGGCAACCAGAAATACCTCAAATCTGCAGCTCTACCATCTGCAAGACTTTGCCGAATCATATGCACGCACACTGGCTATCTGGCGAGATAAATTCAACGCCAGGGCTGCTGACGTTCGGGCTCTGGGTTTCGATGAGAAATTCATTCGCAAATGGAACTACTATTTCTGTTACTGCGAAGCGGCTTTCAAGACGAGAGAATGTAGCGTCGTCCAGGCTATATACACTCGGCCCAATAATCATATGCTCGCCGAGCAACTGGCGCTATGATCTGGGCGTTGCGAATACTTTTCATCCTCATTTTCGTCGTTATGGTCTATGCCACCACAAGCGCCAGCTTGCAGTGCAGCATTTTGCAAATTCCAGGAACGGTTTTAGGGCACCCATGGTTCACCGCCACCCTCTCTGATGCATACTGCGGGTTCACAACCTTCTATGCATGGGTTTTTTACAAAGAAAAGAGTGTCACTGGTAAGATAGTATGGTTTATCTTAATCATGCTGCTCGGGAATCTGGCTATGTCCGCCTATATGTTGATCCTCTTGTTTAGACTCCCGACTAACGCCACAGCAGATAAATTAATGCTGCGAGGTTAGGCATGGGCAACTTTCTAATCAGCCTGTTCGCCATGCTGCCGCTGTTAGCATGCAGCCTGATCTTTGTCTTTTTGCTCATGAGCGATGTCTGGTACTTCGCCATGAAACAGAAGAATGCAGCACTGGTAGACGTTGCCTGGTCGGGAAGCTTCGGCGCTATCGCCATCTTCTACGCTCTGGCGGCGAGTGGTGCGCCGATCAGACGATTTGCCATAGCCTTAATGGTGGCTTGTTGGAGTTTCCGCCTTGCTATCCACCTCTGGCAACGAATGAAGCGCACTCACGGCGAAGAAGATCCTCGTTACGCAGAGATGCGCACTAAATGGGGAGATAAAGCGGAACAGAATTTTTTCGGCATGTTTCAATTTCAAGCACTGACTGTGCTGATTCTTTCAACGCCTTTCTTAATCGCAACAAGCGATCACGCAGAGAAGCTGCGCATCAACGAGTATATAGGCATCTTGCTCTTCATTATCAGTTTTATCGGCGAAGCAATCGCAGATCAACAGCTAAATGACTTCAAGTCAAACGAAGCCAACCATGGCGATGTCTGTGATGTTGGACTGTGGAAGTATTCGCGGCATCCCAACTACTTCTTCGAGTGGCTGATCTGGTGCTCCTTTTTCGTCTTCGCCATGGAGTCACCATTTGGAACGTGGACAATTGCATGCCCGATTCTCATGCTCTTATTCTTGACAAAGATGTCCGGCATACCACTGGCTGAGAAACAATCGCTGGCAAGCAAGGGCGAGAAATATATTGCTTATCAGAAACGCACCAGCCCCTTCATTCCCTGGTTTCCTCGCAAAAACTGATGCACTTTATTTACAAGCTGCTGGAATCCAATTTGGTGCCAGATCCGATTATTCGGCGCGGCATTCGCAAAATGCTTGCGCAAAAACTGCAGGAAGAGCAGGCGCTATGCCGGCCGTCGGAAGAACAGAAGCTGATTCAGTTTGCTGAAGCGCTCAAATCTGAACCGATCGCCATCGCCACCGAGAGAGCAAATGAACAACACTACGAAGTGCCGACCGACTTTTATAAACTCGTGCTGGGTCCTCGTTTGAAATATAGCTGTGCCTACTGGGACGACAACACCCGAAATCTGGAGCAAGCCGAAGAACAGATGCTTTCTCTGACCTGCCGGCGTGCCGAGATCGCAGACACAGGCATGAAAATACTGGAACTCGGCTGTGGATGGGGCTCTCTTTCACTCTGGATGGCTGAGAAATTTCCCAGCGCGAGGATTTTGTCAATATCGAACTCGAGCACGCAAAAGACCTACATAGACAGCCAGATTGAAAAGAAGGGATTGAAAAATCTAAGTGTGCAGACATGCGACATCAATGATTTTTCGACCAGCGAAAGATTCGATCGCGTGGTGTCTGTTGAGATGTTCGAACATCTGAAGAACTACCAACTCTTGTTCAGAAAAATCAGTGATTGGCTCGTCGAAGATGGAAAGCTCTTTGTGCATATCTTCTCGCACAAGAAATTCGCTTATCATTACGTCAACGCAGACGGCAACGATTGGCTGACGGAGCATTTTTTCACTGGCGGCATGATGCCTGCGGACAACCTCTTCTCGCTCTTTAATGAAGACCTGGTTATCGAACAGCAGTGGCGCTTGAACGGCTCTCACTATCAGAAAACCTGCGCCGCCTGGTTGGCGAATATGGATAACAACAGGGACAAAGTCGAGCCGATTTTTGCAGCCACTTACGGCGCCACGCAAGTGCGCAAATGGTGGGTTTACTGGCGGCTGTTCTTCATGGCCTGCGAGGAGCTATTCAACTATCGAAATGGGGAGGAGTGGATCGTGTCACATTACCTCTTCCAACAACGCAATCAAGCATCAGCTAAATAATCAGAGAGCGACCGATTGTGGTTGATGCGTCGCAATTTACGCAGAGCCTTATTCTCTATGCGTCGCACGTCCTGCACCTCCAGTGAAAGTGCCTCGGCTACTTGTTTAGCAGTCTGTTGCTTGCAGCCATGCAAACCAAACAGCGCATTCAAAATCTTCTGCTCCTGTTCAGTTAACGAGCTGAGCATTTTATCGATTTTCAGTTGCATGATCGACAGCTCGGCGTGCGCCTCAGGTCTTGCGCTGTTTTTATCTTCTACAAATTTGCCCAGCGTTTCATCTTCATCGGCGCCGAGAAAGTCATCCATCGAAAGCATGCTCATACTGCTCTTCAGCACATGCTCGATTTCGGTCTCATTTATTCCGGTCTCTTTAGCCAGCTCTGCAACGGTCGGATAACGACCCAGACGCTGGTAGAAAGGTTTTGCAGCTCGACGCAGCTTGTACAGAACCTCATGCACATGGACCGGAAGGCGAATGGCGCGACCTTTGTTTGAGAGTGCACGAGTGATACCCTGACGAATCCACCAGGTGGCATAAGTGGAGAACTTGTTGCCCATAGACGGGTCAAATTTGCGCACCGCCTGCATCAGACCGAGGTTTCCTTCCTGAATCAAATCTTCGAGGTCCAGACCCTGTCTTGTATACCGCTTGGCTATGCTGACGACGAGTCGCAGGTTGCCTGCCACCAGTTGATCTCTTGAAGAGACGTCGCCAAACTGGTTGGCGCGACCCAGTTCGATCTCCTCCGGTCCGGTCAACAATCGGTGTTTAGCCACCTCATGCAGATACCACCAGATCACGCCTCGCCAGACGTCGGATGACTTGTCTGTCTCAGCATCGTATCTTGGTTCTTCCTTTGCCTTCAAAAACGAATCTTCCGGCTCCGCTCCGTCGTCAGTCAGAGACTGAGTCGGTGGGCTGGCAATCTTTTTGCGGCCGCGCCGGGAGGGCGTTGGGCTTGTGCTGAAATCAGATTCTGCTTCATAACCATTGATAGCAGAAGTGACGTTCAGCAGTGATACCAAATCTAGTTCCGCTTCGTATGTCTGATTATTCATAACACTACCTGATGGATCTGAATTGCCGCAGTCGAGTACGGCATGCAGGTGACTGCAAGACGCTGTGAAACATGGACTCGCGAATGAAAATCACGAGCACTTACTGTTACTGTCAACTACAATTTTGTCTCAAGGAGACAATCACGACTATTTTTTCTTGCTTTTTCAGCCGTTCGATAGCAGCTCAAGCGGCTTCAGGCCTGGTTCAGGAATGCACCCTGTCTAAGACCCGGCGAGAAATTTTTTGCTGACTGATTTAGACATTAGTTGGGACTCCTTCAAGAACAAATCTCAGTTGTTTCGTTCTCATTACAATTATATGGTTATTTCCCTGCAAACACTAGTAAAATCCATAGTGATTCTTTGCTTTACGCAACACTTTCTTTACACGACCCGGTCATCGTCACACCACAATCAAAACCCGCTCAGGGAGCCAGCAATGACAGAAAAATATGACGCGATCTTATTGGTTTCATTCGGAGGACCGGAAGGAATGAATGATGTTATTCCTTTCCTGGAGAATGTGCTGAGAGGTCGAAACGTGCCACCAGAGCGGATGCAAGCCGTTGCACACCATTACGAACTTTTTGGCGGAGTTTCTCCAATTAATCAACAAAATCGAGATTTGATTGAAGCATTAAAATCTGAATTATCAGAACACAAAATCGACTTGCCCATCTACTGGGGCAATCGAAACTGGCACCCCATGCTGGTTGACACGGTCAAGCAGATGCAGGCTGACGGTATCAAAAAGGCACTAGCGTTCGTTACGTCAGCCTACAGTTCTTATTCAGGCTGCAGGCAATATCGTGAGAACATCTCGTCTGCACTGGAGCAGCTCGGCGAGAATCGATCACTTAAAATCGAGAAACTGAGAGGCTTTTCCAATCATCCAGGATTTATAGAAGCAAATACCGATCGACTGAAAAATGCGTTGCAACATTTTGGTGACGAACATTCAAATGTTCACGTAGCGTTCGCCGCACATAGTGTTCCAACTTCCATGGCAACCACAAGTGACTATGTGGAACAACTAACTGAAACAGCCGAGTTGATAGCTTCAAGTCTCAATTTAAAAGACTGGAAATTATGCTTCCAGAGCCGCAGCGGTCCTGCCACGCAACCGTGGCTCGAACCTGACATTTGCGATCATATTCGCGATTTAAAAAATCAAGGCGTGACGGAAATGGTCATAGCACCGATCGGATTCATCTCAGATCACATGGAAGTCAAATACGACCTCGATGTTGAAGCAAAACAACTCTGTGATGAACTCGGCATCAAAATGGAGCGCGCCGGAACAGCCGGAATTCATCCTGCGTTCGTGAAAATGATCAGGCAATTGATTGAAGAGAGAACGACAGGAGCCGAAAGACTTGCACTTGGAACTCTGGGCTCCCGACCAGACCTTTGCGCGGAAGATTGTTGCCCGGCCCCACAGCGTCCGCCTGTGCAGACAGCCCAACGACCACAGCAATAGCAAAATCTAAATTGCCTGTACTTGACGTCCGTGTTATCTTATTAGCCTCTCTCTGAGGAGTAAGGCTATGAATGATCTGTTCCGCAACTTCGTTCGCGACGAATCCGGCAGAGGCAACACGGAACTCGGAAGCATAGCCGTTTTTTCCCTGATCATTCTTTCAGTTGCAGGCGGGCTCTGCTATGGACTGCAGCACGGCTTGATTTACAATCTCAACCAGCAGCAACACAGCTCCTTCGTCGCTTCGCACGCTACTCAGCACATGTACTGAGTCCTTTTACGCCAGGGCTTGCTGCCGCAGCCACGGCGGCTTTGACCGCTTCGACCGTCTTCAAGACGTCCTTATCTGTAGTTCGCCAACTCACAACACTTATTCGCATCGCATACATTCCTTTCCAGGTCGTTCCTGAAAAGAACGCATCTCCACCCTCGTTTATGTTTTCGATCACACGCTTCGTCCTGATATCGTGATCCCTTTCACAAGCATTCTCTCGTTCGTCCAGGAATCTCACCAATCCCTGATTTAAATGCGGCTCCCAGAGCAGCTGAGTACCGGGAATTTCAGCTATTTCCGTCACCAGAGTATGACAATGCTGCGACGTTCGATCGATCAGGTCTTCCACACCCTCCTTTCCTAATTCCAGAAGAGCAGCATAAACTGGAATACCACGCGCACGCCTCGACCACTCCGGATTCCAGTCAATCTGGTCCCTTGCATTCGACCCGGGCTCGATATACGAAGCACTGATAGTCATCGCTTGCCGGTGCGCTTCTCGATCTTTGATTATGGCGATACCACAGTCAAAAGGCACATTCAGCCATTTGTGCGCATCAGTAGCCCAACTATCGGCAAGCTCAAGCCCTTCAGTCATGTGCTTTTTAGATTTACTGGCTCGGGCAAAGAGTCCAAAAGCTCCGTCTACATGAACCCACGCTCCAGCGCCATGGGCTATAGCAATCAATTCATCGAATCGATCGAAAGATGCGATATTCAGATCTGCCGCATTCAGCACTAAAATTTTGGGACCACTAGCTTCTAGCAATGCTTCTCGTAGTGACGAAACTAAAATGCGCCCCGAATCGTCAGTGCTCAGGGACTTGAGTGACCGATTGCCGAGCCCCAGGTAACGTACAGCGCGGTCGACTGAACCATGTCGTTGCTCGCTTGTAAGAACCGTCAGCGCCGGAGCGCCGAAGAGTCCGTCCTCATTGACATTCCAGCCGGACTTCTCCAGAACCGAGGCTCGGGCAGCAGCCAGACACGTGAAATGTGCAAGCTGACAGCCTGTCGTAAAGGCAAAAGATGCATCCCGTGGTAGATCAAGCAGCTCCTTGATCCACTCGCCTGCTATCTCCTCAATCACACTGGCAGCAGGAGAGCAAGCATACAGAGCCGCATTCTGTTCCCAGCTGGAGGTCAACCAATCAGCAGCTAGAGCTGACGGCAGGGAGCCGCCAATGACCCAGGCAAAAAAGCGGCCGCCTGCGCTGCCAAGCAAGCCGTTTTTCGTTGCCTCAATCAGGTCTCGAACTACCGTATCTGCAGCCAGACCTTGCTGCGGCAGTTGTCGATGCAGCTTGCCTAGAAGCGCCTGGCGATCATCTCTGGCGCAAACAGCGCCTGTTTCTACATCTGCCAGCCATGTCCTGGCTGCTCGGCAAGCTATTTCAAGCACGTCGTAGTGCGACATTGAAGTTCCTCCCTTGAATTTTGAGGCAGTAAACCACGGGAAGAATCGACACGCTCGTCATTTTCGGACATTGAATTAGGGCGTATTTTGGCTCTCACTCCTCCTATTTAGAGAATGACTCAGGTATACAATCTGATGAGAACTCAACGGGTTGCCATGTCCATACTGTCAAAGCACGACCATTCAGACTCGCGCCTGCGCTGTCAGGACTGCAGTGAAACGATTTGCCCTAAGTGCATGGTGCAATGCGCGGTGGGTGCACGCTGCAAGTCTTGTGCGGGACGATTCACCAGCCATGTCGTGCAAGCAAGCCCGGCTATCATGATCCGGACTGGGCTATCGGCTTTAGCTGTCGGCTTTCTGTTCGGCAGTGCACAGGTGTATATGCTTGGTATGAGTTTTTACTCGTGGCTCATTCTGGCTGCCGTCGGTCTGGGAGTGAGCAGAATTCTGCACCGCATTGCTGCATACAAGATCGGCACGAAAATTGCCTTAGCGGTGGTCGCAGGGCTCGTGATTGGACTAATTCTCAGTCCCGCACGCGATTCTACCCTCGGCTATTTGGCTGCGCTTAATCAGCCCGGCAGCGACGCCCAGGCAGAGGCACAATCCAGCATGAGTGTGTTCACTACTCAACTGGCCGCAATGATTGTTTTTATCGGATGCAGCGTAAGCGCTTTCTTCAATAAATAGAGTTGGGATTACAAGAGACCGATTCAGCCACTCAAACCGGCAGAACGAGTGGAAGCGCGCACTGGTGCTTGCTTCGCACTCATTGCTGAAAAAAACTCCAGAGATTTTATTGAAACAGTTCAGACGTAACATCTCGGTAACAAGTTTATTGCTTAATAGGTGCATAAGGTTTGCGCCCCCTGAACAAGCGATTGTGATTCGAGTCACTCACCAACAACTCACAAATCGACCTTAGTATCTGAACCAAGAGAGGTTACACCCGATGTCCGGAACGCTAGTATTCAACCCTGCCATTTACCAGCCCGCCGCAATCAATCAACGTCAGCTGACAACAACAATGGCTGGAGTAAATACAAGCGTTTTGTGTGATGGCACCACTATTGATACCGACAGCGAAGGACGCGTATTGCAAGCTGTCTACGCGAGTGGCACCAAAGTAAAACGCACTGCTAATTACTGCATGGTGCAATCACAGGATCTGGGCTACTGGATAGGCGACAAGCAAGGACGTTGGTTCCCACTCGACTAAGAGCCACCAATTCTCCGTTTTAAAAAGTTTAGGGCAGTTCGGGCGTCAGGCAACTGGCGCTTCGGGCGTTCTAGGGGTATTTTTCAGAAATAATCGCCCACTGCTGAGCCTTTCAGAAAATTTCTTCCGCGCCTCTTGACGAAACTAGACGACCGGTCTAATATGTAAAAGTGACAGCGCAACTAGAACATCTGAAAGGCAGTTTGAAGCCATGGTTAGAACAAGCACAACCAAAGAAAGCACCAAGCTACAGTTACTTGAAGCCGGCATCGATATCATGATCGAGAAAGGTTACAACAACACTGGCATCATGGAAGTGTTGCAGAAGACAGGCGTGCCTAAAGGTTCGTTCTACTACTACTTCGACAGCAAAGAAGAGTTCGGGCTGCAAATAATCAACTATTTCAATGACAACATCGTCGTGAAAAAGCGCAGAGCACTTGAAGATAAGAGTGTCACGCCTCTCACCCGGCTGCGAAATTACTGCGATGATTTGATTGCCAACATCGAGTTGAATGAGTGCCGGAAGGGCTGCCTGATCGACAACTTAAGCCAGGAAATGGCGGATCAAAACGAAGTTTTCCGCTGTCGCCTCAAAGAAATAGGCGATCAATCGACGGCTGCTTTTGCCAGTTGCATCAAGGAAGGACAAGATCTCAAGGAAATTCCTCAGTGCTACAACAGCACGGAACTGGCAGAATTTTTCAATTATTCGATGAAGGGCGCCATTGCTCGCGCCAAGATTCTCAAAAATACTGAGCCTATAAAGGGCTTCATCAATTTGATGTTCAACCACTTTTTGAAAGTCCCATCCTAGGAAAACTTTGCGACTAAAGTGATGAAGCGGCGCAGCGTTCGTTTCGCCAATTGTAATAGACCGGTCGATTCAGCCAACAAATTCGCCCCTAAATTGCAGATTCAATCTATTCGCCTATTCGCCCCAATCTAATCGGATAACTCCGATCAACCAATCATTCCAACCCAAATTCCACCGTCACAATTTAAAAGCAGGAGTCATAAACCATGTGCACATCATCTTCCGATCTTCTTTCTGGAACGCTCCATCGTCCTTCCAATTATTGGCTGAGTTATCTCAGTGCCGGTCATCCGGAAACGCCCCTGTGCATTCTCGCTGAACTTGCGCACAGCACTGACCACACGATCCGCGTCAGGGTAGCCGAAAATAAGCTCACACCACTATTCATTCAGCGAATGCTCGTCACCGACTCGCATCCAGAGGTGCGCTCTGCGCTTGCCGAAAATCCGGCGGTCTCCGAGGAAATTCTCTGGAAACTGGCGAAAGACGAAGATCCAATCGTACGCTACGAGCTTGCCGACAATCCGAACATCGCTGTCACTTTGCTGATCACCCTCGTAAACGATGAGAATCCTTACGTATCAGTCCGAGCCGAACAAACCCTGGAAAAAATTCTGGCAGCCAGCAAGCAACCAGAAAGAGAGGAAAAGCTGGCAGCCTGACAGTTTTATAGATCGTGCGCCACGAGCGCCACGACACCACTGCAAACGAAGACTGCGCCGCGCGTCACGAAAAGCCCGCCAGCAAATCGTGGCGCGCGCCGCCCCACAAAATCCAAACCAATCGGATAAACTAATAAACCACGTAACTTTGGGAGCCTCATTCAATGACATCTGAGCAAGCATCTCCAGCATCTGCATCAAATATGGTGGCAGAGAAACCGAATCTATTTTCTCCGCTGAAGATTCGCGACATCACCTTGAAAAATCGCATCGGTGTTTCTCCTATGTGCCAATACAGTTCAGTTGACGGATTCGCCAACGACTGGCATCTGGTCCACCTGGGCTCCCGAGCAGTTGGTGGTGCAGCACTGGTAATTTGCGAAGCATCGGGTGTTGAAGCGAGAGGACGTATTACGCCGGACGATCTGGGCATCTACAAAGATGAACATATCGAGATGCTGAAGAAAATTACCAGCTTCATCGAAGAGTGGGGCGCTGTTCCCGGAATTCAACTTGCTCATGCGGGGCGCAAGGGATCAACCCTGAACCCATGGAAAGCAGCATCTCGGCATGCAAAGGTTGACCTGAAAGACGACGAGGGAGGCTGGGAAGTAGTTGGACCAAGTCCGGTGCCATTCAATCCGGAGTGGCGTAATCCGCATGAATTGACGATTTCCGAAATCAAAGAGATTCAGGAAAAATTTCGTCTGGCTACGCAACGAGCAATAAAAGCCGGATTTAAGTGGGTGGAGTTGCACGCGGCACACGGTTATCTGCTGAACAGTTTCTACTCACCACTGTCTAATTTCCGCAAAGATGAATATGGTGGCAGCTTTGAAAACAGAATACGATTTGTCGTCGAAACCGCTCGAATTATTCGCAGCGAATGGCCGGCAGGCTACCCGATGTCAGTACGGCTCTCGGCGACCGACTGGGTGGATGGCGGCTGGACTATCGAAGATTCCGTTGCCCTGTCAAAGATACTCAAGGCTGAAGGCGTAGACGTCATTGATTGCAGCAGCGGCAACGTGCGTGCCGGCGATAGATATCCCTATGCGCCCGGATTTCAGGTGCCGCTGGCCGCACAGGTAAAGGCTGAGGCGAATATCCTTGCTGCGGCAGTCGGTATGATCACAGAACCCGAGCAAGCCAATCAAATCATCCAGAAAGACCAGGCTGATATTGTCCTGTTGGCTCGGGAATTGATGCGAGATCCCTACTGGCCTCTCAGGGCTGCGAAACAACTCGGACTGCCTGCAACCGAGGCACTGCCGCGACGATATACATATGCGCTGTAATTCATAAGCCTCTCTAGTATGAGACTGCTTAGCTATGATTGTGCCTGGTTCGCGGGACCTATGGACAACGGAACTTTGCAGGTGCCTAAGAATGGAACTTTGTTGCGCCGCGCTGTATATTTAGAGGGAATTTTATGAGTTACGGCAGACTATGGCAAAGATCCTAATTGTTGAAGATGACGTTGATTTGACCGTCATGATCGTCGAATGGCTTTCTTTCGAACACCATTCCGTGGAAGTAGTCCACAACGGTCGCGAAGGCTTGGACAGGCTGAGACTTTGTCAATATGATGCCATCATCCTGGATTGGTCGCTGCCCGAAATTTCAGGACTTGAAATCTGCCGTCAGTATCGTCAAGAACAGGGCAAATCGCCGATCATCATGCTCACCGGCAAAAACAGCATTTCAGATAAAGAGAGCGGTCTTGACTCCGGAGCCGACGATTATCTCACCAAGCCATTCAATATGAAGGAATTATCGGCGCGACTGCGCGCTGTACTACGCAGAGCCTCCGGTTCGAACTCGAATATTCTCACTGTTGGAGATTTATCGATCGATCCAGGCAAGTACAAATTGACCAGGGCTGGAAAAGAGATTCAGTTATTACCGCGCGAATTTGCGTTGATGGAATTCCTGATGCGACATCCCGACGAAGTCTTTAGTGGAGACTCCTTATTACAACGAGTCTGGCATTCAGAAAGTGATGCTACATCAGAGGCATTACGCACCTGCATCAAACGATTGCGCCAAAAAATCGATGGCGATTCCGATGACTCTATAATTCAGACGATTCCGCGAGTCGGCTACAAATTACGCGTTCAGTAAACATGCGAAACAGCCGTTGATGGAGCCAAACAGCTTTTCTCTAGTTGCTATTTTCATCGTAGCGCTCCTCTATTCATCGGTAGGACATGGAGGCGCTTCGGGATATCTTGCCATTCTCGCACTCATGTCTGTGCCGAAACAAAACGCATCTTCCACAGCATTGATGCTCAATATTTTGGTGGCGTCTACCGCGGCGGCATCATATTATCGCTCCCGTTTTTTGAACCTTAAAAACACTGCACCATATTTGGTGGCGTCTGTTCCAGCCGCGTTTATCGGCGGTATGATCAAAGTTCCGAACAATATATATGAGGGGTTGTTGGCCATCAGTTTGTTAGTGGCGGCAATACGCCTGCTGCTGCCACCAAAAGAAACAGCAACAGCTGAGCTAAAACAACCCAATGCGGCTCTGGCAGCGGTTTGCGGTGCGACTATAGGATTGCTGTCAGGCATAGTCGGAATCGGCGGCGGAATTTTTCTCAGCCCGCTTATAGTGATCGCCGGTTGGGATACCGCCAAGCACGCCTCCGGAACTGCCGCACTCTTTATAGTAATAAACTCAATCGCTGGAATAACAGGAAGACTACTAACCAATTCCTTTGTAATCGGCTCAGACTGGTCCTTCCTGGTAGCAGCATTCGCAGGCGGTGTGATTGGATCGCATCTTGGCGCAAATATTTTTTCGCAAAATGCTCTAAAAAGAACCCTGGCTCTCGTACTCGGTATAGCATCGGCAAAGTTGTTAGTCGCTTAAAGCCCGCCCGTTAATCGTCTCCGAGATCGGGTGATATAAAGTCGTCACACCCTATACCGAAACAGGTGGATACCTGCAAAGCTGGATTACACGGGCGTTTCGGCTGTTTATGATGTGTTCATGGACGCAATGCATCACAAATCGGAGACAGCTATGACAAGCCTCAAATCGAAATCTGAACAACCAAAACTCACTTTAGTTCGCGGCAACCGTTACCAACAGCTTGAAGACTCTGAACTTGTTCTGTTGTGCCAGAAAAAAGATAAGGCTGCGTTCGATGCACTCATGAACCGTCACCAGCGCAACGTACACGCCATGCTCTATAAGATGGCACCGGATTGGAACGATACCGCCGACCTGGCTCAAGAAGCCTTCATCAGAATCTGGAAAGGCATCGACAAACTGCAAAATCCAAAAGCTTTCAAGTCCTGGATGGGTCAAATCGTCACGAACCTCTTCTATGACGAATTAAGAAAACGCCCACGTCAAACTGTCATCATGTCGCTGGATGCCCCCATCGGTGGTGACGAAGAAGGAGAATCGCCAACACGTGACATTCCTGACACAGCAGCTGGACCGGACGAACTTTACGATCGAAAAGATACGAGAAAAACCGTTGAAGCCGCTATTGCAACGCTTCCACGCCAGTTCAGAACTGCAATCATACTGCGCGAAGTAAACGATTTACCTTATGACGAAATCGCTGCAATCACACAAACCGACATCGGAACAGTCAAGTCGAGAATTTCAAGAGCAAGAACCAAAGTGCAGAACATCTTGCGCCCTCAATTCCGCGCTGAAAAATCAGCTTAGTTCTCTCACTGAGTCTGCGCAATCAGCTCAGACTCACCATCGGGAAGATAGAAGGATGAACAAAATGAAATTTGCACAAAACAACTCAAATACAGAAAAACTTTCCGCTGCCATCTCAGCAAAGCTATGCGGTGACAACATTTTTGCGTTGCACGTAAGCACCGCATTCTCGGACACGACAGTGCCCAAGACCACACTGGAAGACAAATCAAACGATAAGAACGAGTCGCTCAACGACAACGTTGTGTCCATAAAGGCAAACGCCGAAAGCGCTGGAGTGTGCGTGGATGGCGTGTGTTCAATCAGTTGGAAACCAAAGAGACCAAGTGCTGCGTAGTGAAAATTGTCATGGAGCGCACCCGCCCACGTAATTTTAAGTCATGGAGCGCACCCGCCCACGTAATTTTAAGTCATGGAGCGCACCCGTCCCGGGTGCACGTGAAGGATGCACTCGACGTGATGCACGTAAGACGCGTGCGCTCCATGTAACTTAAAATCGAAGTTATAAACTCCAACTTTTATATACAGTGCATAGCCGCACAAGTTTTATCGCCCACAGGATGCGTCATTCCAACGTCGAGGTATGCGAGGGTACCCCGATCGGTGGATACCTGAAAGGCTGGATTACACCGCTTCTCTGGCTCAGTACTATGAAGGAGTGGATAGCAATTCGACGCCTGGAGGCGATATGAAAACCGCGAAGACAGAAGCGAAACAAACAACTCTGAGCCTGGTCCGTAACAACTACAATGAGATGGATGACACTCAATTAGTACTGTTGTGTCAGCAACACGATCAGGCGGCCTTCGATGTTCTTATTAAGCGTCATCAACGCAGCCTCTACGCCATGCTTTATAAACTTGCTCCAGACTGGAACGACTCGGCAGACCTGGCTCAAGAAGCGTGTATCAGAATTTGGAAAGGCATCGGTAAGTTGCAAAACCCAAAAGCATTCAAGTCCTGGATGGGTCAAATTGTCACCAATCTTTTCTATGATGAATTACGAAAACGTCCGCGCCAAACCGTCATCCTCTCACTCGATGCTCCGATGAATGGCGATGATGAAGACAGCCCAACACGCGACCTGGCTGACCCAGCTGCGGGACCGGATGAGCTTTACGACCGCAAAGATTTGCGTAAAACCGTAGATGCAGCAATCTCAACTCTGCCACGTCAATTCAGAACGGCAATCATTTTGCGAGAAGTCGAAGACCTTCCTTACGATGAAATTGCCAAAATAACACAAACAGATATCGGCACCGTCAAATCAAGAATCTCCAGAGCTCGCACAAAAGTGCAAAATATCTTGCGCCCACAATTCCGAGCAGAAAAATCAGCTTAGATTAGTTCCTCACAACAAAGTTTAAGAGCCTCGAGTGGATGTCCCCCGACATTCACTCGATTTTTTAGAAGCGAAGCCGCACATGGTGCGAGCACAGATGTGATCAACCGTATCCAGATGGAACGAGCAAACAATACGATCAAACGATGCCCTGTTTCATAGCCTTCACGGCAGCTTCGGTGCGATCAGAAACAGCCAATTTCTCCATGATATGGCGCATATGAGTTTTGACTGTCTCCAGTCCCAGACCCAATCGCTCAGCGATTTTCTGATTGCTCAATCCATCGGCCACCAGGCGCAAAACCTCAGTCTCTCGCGGCGAGAGTGAGATATTAGTTTTCGGTGCTTTCGGAGGCGCTTTTGTCACCACCGCTGGTTGTGCTTCAGTTAACGAATAGGCACTGAGCACGCGATTGGCAATACCAGGATCAAGCCAGACAGCGCCATCGGCAACCATCTTAATAACTGTAGAAAGCTGCTGTGGAGCAATGTTTTTCAAACAATATCCATTAGCACCAGCACTCAGTGCTGCAAAGATTGTCTGGTCGCTTTTGTGAGAGGTGAGCATGATCACCCGCACGTCTGGAGCCTGTTCCTTAATTTGCTTCGTAGCCTCGATGCCGTCCATATTTGGCATCTCAATATCCATGAGAACGACTTCCGGTCTGGCTTCGATAGTGCGCTTCAATCCATCGGCACCGTCTGATGCTTCTCCAACAATGTTCAAACCGGAGATCTGCTCCAAGCTCAGCTTTAGACCCATTCTCGTGAATTCATGATCTTCAACGATCAGAATTTTGATATCTCGGTTATCTGAATTTTCCGTATTGTCTTCTGGCATCTACACAGCACTCTGCTTTAGGCGTCGGGGATCACTTGTCGGCTCCGAATCATCTGCCGTACGAACCGGCAGCGTGAATCTGAATGTGGTCATTTTAGCAACACTTGTATCACATTCGATTTGCCCGTTGTGAGACTCGATGATTTGCCTGCACAAGTAAAGACCTAAGCCGCTGCTTCCCTTATATGACTTGTGCCCAGTGCCGTGCCAATAACGTTCGAATAAATGACTTTTGTCTTCAGGTTTAATACCGATGCCATTGTCTGTGACCTCGAAAACTACTGTGTCAGCTTGATTCCTTGCTCTTGCAGTGACAGTCCCACCCTTGCTGAATTTAAGCGAATTGTCAAGAAGATTTGTAATAACGCGGCGAATAGCAGTGCGATCTGCAAAAACTGAATGCAATTCAGCAGGAAAATCTGAAATAAGTGTCACATTCTGCTCAGCAGCTAGGGCAGCAAGCTCATCAATACAGGTCATTGCCAAAAGCTTCAAGTCGACCTCATCGCAGTACAGGGCCTTAGCACCTTCCTCATAGTGATAAATGTCGAGAAGACTCTCAATCATGTGCAGCAGGTTCTCATTGTTCTTTTTCAGCATTTGCACAAAGCTGACCAGTTCTGGCGAAACGTTGCCATCAATTTTTCCAAGCAGCAAGAGCAAAGCGCGATCGGAGGCGATAACAGGCGTTTGCAGATCGTGTGCCAATGTAGCAACAAAGTCTTTGCGCTGAAGATCGAGTAAAACACGCTCAGTCACGTCAGTGCCGATAAGAATAGTGCCTGTAAACTGTTCTCTATTCGAGGTAGGCCATACTGCCAGGTCGCAGTAACGGCTGGTTTCACTCCCGGTGCCTTCATAAACCTGCAAATCATGGACAAGATAAGGACGGCTGTTCTCCACAGCTTCTCGCACTGCCGGCGGCAATCCAGGTAAAGCCGTGAAAATGGACTGATTGGCGACATCTTCACTTAATGAAAATTGATCCGCGAACATTTGATTGGTCTCAATAAAATTATGATTCCTATCAAGTCTGGCGTAGCCCACTGGAGCATGAACAAGAACCGAGCGGATCGCACGAGCTTCATTCCGTTCACGCTCAGCCTCCTGCCGCAATCGTTCTTCTGTTGCTTGCAGCTTGGCTGTGTATTCACGTTGCTCCATAGCGCGAATGTGTTCTGATTGCCGCTTAATTTCTTCAGTCTTTCTGAACAAGTCGACGAACACTGTAACTTTGGAACGCAAAATCTCAGGCGCAAACGGCTTCATGATGTAGTCGACGGCACCGACGGAATAACCGCGAAAGGCGTCCTGGTCATCGAGAAACATTGCCGTGACGAAAATAATTGGCGTGTGCTTCGATTTTTCTCTTTCACGAACAATTCGCGCCACTTCAAAACCGTCCATTTCCGGCATCATGACGTCGAGCAAAATCACTGCGAACTCTTGATCCAGCAAGTATTTAAGCGCTTCTTTACCAGACTGCGCTTCGACAAGATTGCATCCAAGTGATCCAAGAGTGGCTTTCAAAACGAGCAGATTTTCAGGGCGATCGTCGACCAGCAGAATATTGATTTTTTCGCCCGTCGTCATCGTCGCTCCAAAACAGAAAAAGCTACCGATCGCTCAACGCATCAGCCTGAAATTGCTTAATCTCAGTATAACCTGAAGCAATGGTCAATTAAATACCGAAAAAAACTGAGACAGAACCATCCAGCCGGCGCTCTACGCGCACACTCTCCACTTTGCGTCCATCGCCCTTGTCGAGTTCGCGAACTGCCAGTCGCTTCAGTTTTTCGACTATCGAACAAAGCTCAGAGTCAGAGCCTGCAAGAACACCATAATGCAATTTAGCGGCCAACCGTAATGCCTGATCGAGATTATCGATCTCGTAAATTGCGTTGCCATCCTGGCATGATGACTTTGCTTCACCTGTGAGAAACGCGGATGGCTCCGCCTTTCGCTCGTTACTTCTGTCACGATCGAGTGTCATATTCACTCCACCTTTCATTGAATTCCACTAAAATATTGGCGAATAAAGCAGTAATTAGTTCCAAATTACTCAAACTGTAGTTTGAAATAGACACAGTCTGCAAGCCAGTTTTCGTTGACAATAATCCACAAGACATTAATATCAACCCAAAACAGGTCCGCATGACACGAATTTATTAGCAACCAAATGCGGTCGCACAGAGCCACCAGATTCGGTGCAGCAAGGTCATGCCTGAAAGCCCTCTAATGGTCGCATTTAGCAATGTATACCGGGTATTAGCATGTCTGCCGCTCGTCTAGTAAGCTATTAGAAGACAGAAGCGCGATCCAATGGAAGTCAATAGTCCTCAGTGAACCTCGAAAACACCGCCAAATCCGTCACCCGAAAAGCCTGTATCTCTTGCGGGCAGGAGTTTAGCGGGGATACCGCTGTCTGCCCTCATGACGGCACGACATTGACTCCCCTGGTCCAGGAGGACATGGTCGGCAAAATCATCGGTGAGAAGTACGAAGTGCTCGAAACCATCGGTGGCGGCGGCATGGGCATGATTTACAAAGCCAAGCACATATTGATGAAGCGCATTGTCGCTATCAAAATGATGCACCCGCAATACGTCTCTTCAGCCTCAAATTTAAAACGATTTCAGCAAGAAGCACAGGCGGCTAGCGCACTCAACCACCCCAACATTCTGGCGGTGTTCGATTTCGGTTTGACGCCTGAGGGCGCGCCTTACCTCGTCATGGACTTCCTCGAGGGCACCAATCTGGCCGAAGTGCTCGATGAACTCGGTCTTTTGCCGGCCAGCCGCGCCACCAACATCTTCGCCCAGGCCTGCGCCGGATTAGCTCACGCTCATTCAAAAGGAGTTATCCATCGAGATCTTAAGCCGGGCAATATCATGCTTGTCGAATTCGATCAGCGCAAAGATTTCGTCAAAATCGTCGACTTCGGCATCGCCAAAGTACTGCCCAGCGGCGACGAAAGCGAGTCAAGCCATCTGACCGCCACGGGCGAAGTCTTCGGCAGTCCACTTTACATGAGTCCTGAACAGTGCCGCGGTCGTAACCTCGACATCCGCTCGGACATCTACTCCCTTGGCTGCGTGATGTATCGGACCCTGACTGGGAGCTCCCCCTTCTTCGGACAAGATCCGATGGAGTGCATGTACAAGCAGGTCAACGAAGCGCCAAACAAATTTTTCGATGCGAACCCTGACTCGAAGGTTCCAGAAGCGCTGGAAGCGATTGTATTCAAATGCCTTGCGAAGGAACCAGCCGACCGATACCAGACAATGCACGAATTAAAAGATGCGTTGCTCGAATTCGCTATCAACACACCAGGGGTGGTGCTTGATCCGGAAGTGTTGGGTTCACTGCAAAGCAGCACCACTTTGACACCACTTGTGAAACCAGCTACTCCACTGGAAAACACAAGAGAAATTACCAAACCGCAAAAACAAACCAAACCGCCAAACAACGCAGAACTGACTCCAGCTAACGCAGCGACCACGCCGTTGCCTTCCTCTGGTCAGGCAGTTGCTGGCTCAGGTGCCGATGCGGGGTCGCAGCCACCAACCTCAGGCACGGGAGCACAGCAGGGCACTTCTGGTGCAGCAGCGAACGGACAGTCTGGTCAAGCTGGACAGGGTGCCGGACGCTGGACTAGCTCTCACAAAAAACCTGCACAACCTGCATGGATGCATTGGGCGCCTATCGCCGCCGCCGTGGTCGTGGTGATAGTCGGTCTGGGCGTCGCCGTCAAGATTGCCAGCAATCGCCCTCAGTCGACAGGTCAACCAGCTCAACACACAGTTTCATTTGATAACTCCATGGACATCGCGTCCAATTTCTACAACAAAGCCGATTACAGCAGCGCCACTAATCAAATTAACGAAACCCTCAAAAGAAATGACTTAACAGACGACCGCAAAGCTGAAGCACTAAACTTGTTGGGCGACATCGAGCGCGAAGCATTTCAATACGATGGGGCAATTTCAAGCTATCAACAAGTTCTCGACATAGAAAATAAGTCAAAAGAGCCAAAACAAAGTTTTATCGCCCACGCCTTGAATGGGCTTGGTCATATCTATACAAAGAAAGGCGAAGTCGGCAAAGCGCGAGAAGCTCTGAACAAGGCACTCAAGATCGACCAAGATTTCAGTGGCGACGACCACATCGAATTTGCACGAACATCTTTCGAACTGGGAAATCTCGCTCTCAAGGAAGGCAAAATAGCCGACGCGAAAAAGTATCTGCTCCAGGCAAAACAAATCATCGAGAATGCAAAAGGTCCAAACGACCCTGAGACCGCCTCTGTCTGCAATGCGCTGGCTCAGGTTTATCAATACGACGGCAAATACAAAGATGCCGAAGCGCTCTATAACAAAGCCCTGAAGATTCGCACCACGAAGTTGACGCCCGGGAACATCGAAACGGCGGACACGCTGCTTTGCCTGGGCACACTCGATTTTGCCACCCGCAAATACGCTTCTGCTGAGTCGCAATTGCAACAGGCTTTATCGATTTACCAGAAGAAGTTTGGTGACAGAAATGAAACCGTGGCGGAAAATCAGTTCTGTCTCGCGGTTCTCTACGATCAACAGAAACAATACGCAAAAGCCGAACCTTTCTACAAAGGCGCCTACGAAACTCAGAAACAGATTCTTGGAGCAAACAATCCGAAAACTTTGAGAACCCAGAAGTATTACGCAAATGTCCTTACGAAATTACGCAAAACAGACCAGGCACAAAAAGTACTATCAGGACAGTGATGAACCTGTGAATGCTTTCAAGCCCAAATCAAATCCGGTTATGGCGGGCTTGAAATGGCTTATCCTGATGTTTCTCATCGGTATCCTGGCCTGGATTCTGACCAAAATATCGCTCGGTATTCCGGCCTTCTCGACACTACCGACGGTGTATGAAGTAGGCAACGGAGTCGCTTTATTCGACCGTTTCAACCACCACATCACCACTGTCTATGCAGATAGAGACAGCATTCCCATTCCACTTGCGAAGATGTCTTCGCACATTCGCCACGCCGCCATCGCAGCTGAAGATCATCGCTTCTTTGAACATCACGGTGTCGACCCATGGGGTGTCACAAGAGCTATCCTGACAAACGTGAAGGCAGGGCACATGCGCCAGGGTGGTTCGACAATCACCCAGCAACTGGTGCGCAATCTCTATCTTGATCCGCAAGATCGCAGTGCCAAGCGAAAAATCATGGAAGCGCTGCTTTCAGTTGACGTGGAGTTGAATAATTCCAAAAGCAGAATTTTGGAAACCTATTTGAACGATATCTACTTCGGCAGAGGTGTTTACGGCATCGAACGTGCGGCCGGCACCTACTTCAACAAACACGCCGGTGCACTCGATATCGGAGAATCGGCGTTTCTGGCAGGGTTAATTAGAGCCCCATCCAAAATGAGCGACCCCAGGTACCTTGACGATGCGCTCGACAGACAGCACCAGGTGCTCGACGCTATGGCAGAAGAAGGTTTCATCACGCAAGAACAGGCTGATAGCGTCAAAGCCAAGAAGCTTGTTTTCCGCAAAGGTGCAGCACCGACGCAGCCGTATCCATACTATGCAAACTACGTCGTTCAGCTCCTCAAAAATCAATTCTCAGAAACACAGTTGTGGGGCAGCGGTCTGCGAGTCTATACGAACCTGGACCCGGAAGCGCAAAACGCAGCCGAGAAGGAATTAAATAAGGGTATTGAAACTGCACCGAACGGCATCAGCCAGGGTGCCCTGGTTACAATCAGTGTCAAAGATGGCGGAGTACTGGCACTGGTCGGCGGAGTCGGTGATTACCGTTTACATCAGTTCAACAGGGCCACCAACCCTCACACGGCAGGATCTTCATTCAAGCCTTTTGTTTATCTGACAGGCATCATGGACGATGCTTTGAAACCAGATACGGTGCTTGATGATTTGCCACTGACCATCAATGTCGGTTTTGGGCAACGCTATTCTCCCAAAAACTTCGATGGTCGGTACCTGGGCAAAATCACTGTCAGAACGGCACTGATGCTGTCCAGAAACCTCTGTTCAATCAGAATCGCACAGGCAGTTGGACCAGATAAAATCATTGCTACCGCGCGAGCAGCGGGAATCACAAGCCCACTGAACAACGACCTGCCACTGGCGCTGGGCGCGTCAGCCGTTTCACCGCTCGAGTTAGCTAACGCGTATGCGACGTTAGCTCGCAAGGGCGTTTTCATGCCCTGGCAGATGATTCGACAAATCGATGACAATCAAGGTCACAAACTGCAAGAGATTGTTGCGCAGCCCAAATCGGTATTTCCTTCCGAACCTGTTTTGCAGTTGGTCGACATATTGCAAGACGTAGTCAACAAAGGCACCGGCACACTGGCGAGATTGCCGAACATTGCAGTAGCCGGAAAAACAGGCACGGCGGACAAAGCACGCGATATATGGTTTGTCGGTTTCACGCCTGACACAGTCACAGCAGTCTGGGGCGGCAACGACGATTACAGCGAAGTGCGCGGTAACGTAACGGGCGGCACTGTCATGGCGAAAATCTGGCACGATTACATGACGGATTTTTACAAGACCCATGAACCGCCTACAGTGGCATTCGACACACCTTCAGTGCCATTTGCAAAGAAGATTTCGCGAGTCAATCCAAGTGTGCTCAAACAAATCGAAGACACTGAAGCAGGATTGAACGCCAGCGAAAGTTCCAATTCGGGCGACGGTGAACAAGCCGCCAACAGTGAGGCGAACACCAACGGCACTGAAGACGAGCAAGACGGCGCATATCAAAAGATTCCAGACGCACCTCCGCCGCCGGAAGATCCAAACCAAAAGCCAGTCACCGACGGTCAAACTCATACCGAGCCATTGCAACCACAAGCGGATGGTCACAAAGAAGAAACGCCGGCTAAGGCACCAGAACCGCAGCAGGAACCTCTCCGCGCCCCGGAAATCCACCAACCAGGGCCCGAGCCTGCCCCGTCACTCCGTGGCGAAACCCCGACGGCTGCGCCTACTAGCAATTAGATCACCAGCAAACAGTAGCGGGAAATAGAGCGATGAAAACAAACGCAGCACGGTTGCTAGACAAACTTAAAATCAGTTACGAACTGAAAGAATATGAAGTAGATCCAGAAGATCTGACTGCGCAGACCGTTGCAAACAAAATTGGATTTCCTTGCAATCAGGTGTTTAAAACTCTCGCGGCCATCGGCAACAAAAATGGCGTATTGCTGGCTGTGGTACCGGGCGACACTCAACTAGATCTGAAGTCCGTAGCAAAGATCAGTGGAAATTCAGACGTGAAGCTGGCACCACTGAAAGACGTAGAGAATCTGACTGGTTATATTCGCGGCGGCGTGACCGCTTTAGCCTGCAAAAAACCATACCCGGTTTACGTTCATGAAAGTATCACAGAATTCGATCGCATCTCGATTTCAGCTGGGCAGCGCGGCATCCAGATAATAATAAAGCCCCAGGATTATATCGATGCCGTCAAAGCAAAGGTAGCTGCAATCGCAAAGGAAGAGCAGACAACCTGATATCCCATCGGATACCGAACTGCAAATGTATACCGAAGGACCGTGGAGCTACTGAACAGTAAGTGGATAATAACCACTTCCACTTGTTTAGAGATATACTCAACGATGTCGCCTGGACGACCTTTGCCTTGACTGTCACCGTAAATACGGTGTCGATTGGAGACTACATATGTCAATGTCAGTTGAGCTGATTCAAAATGCTTTTCCCCGGTTAAGCGAGGACGAAATGGATTTGCTCGTGCCTTATGCCAGCTGCGAGCACTTCCAGGATGGCGAGGTGGTTTTTACCGCAGGCAAAGCCGATATGGACATGTTCGTAGTTCGGTCAGGCGAACTGGAAATCCTCAATCCACACGAAGCAGATAGTGTGCTCGTCACGCATGAGTCAGGGCAATTTTCCGGCGATATCGACTTACTGACACGCCGCCCCGTAAATGTGAGCGGCAGAGCGAAAGGCGCGACACACGTAATGCGCGTCAGCAACGAAAGACTGAGGGAAATCCTCAATCGCATGCCTAGATTGTCTGAAACATTGCTCAGTGCTTTCCAACTGCGCAGAATGCTTCTGGAAAAGAGCAGCAAAATCGGACTGAAGGTCCTCGGTTACGCGCAGTGCAGAGACACCACCGAAGTGCGCGAATTTCTTCATAAGAACTTTGTGCCGTTCAGGTTTTATGACGTGATGACAGAGGACGGGAAACGAGTTCATACTGAGCTGGGATTGCCAGATACATTCCCGGCAGTTGAATGTCGTGATGGAACCTTGCTAATCAAACCGACTTTGCAAGACATCGCCCGCGGTGCCGGAATATGGCAGCATTGCCCGAGCGCAACAACCGACTTGATTGTCATCGGCGCAGGTCCTGCCGGCATAACAGCGGCAGTTTATGCCGCATCCGAAGGTCTGGAGACTTTTGTAATCGACAAACTTGGACCGGGCGGACAGGCTGGTGGCTCTTCTAAGATTGAAAATTTCATCGGCTTTCCATCTGGGCTCTCAGGTACGGAATTAGCCACTCGCGGCGTTTTGCAGATGCTGAAATTTGGCGCACATCTTGTCGCCCCGGTAAAAGTTTCTAAATTGGCCATCAAAGAGGGCTACAACGGTGTCGATGTAACCATGGATTGTGGTGCAGTCGTAACCGCCAAAGTGGCTCTGATAGCAGCTGGAGTACGGTGGAAAAAACTGGAAGCGCTCAATGCACATAGATACGAAAGATCTGGAGTCTACTATGCCTGTACGAGTATCGAAGCAACACTTCACGATCATGAAGACGTCGCCGTTGTAGGAGCAGGAAACTCTGCCGGACAAGCGGCCATGTTCCTGGCTAATTGCTGTCCGGGAAGGAAAGTACATCTGGTTGTCCGCGGTGTGCTGGGACCAAGCATGTCTGAGTATTTGCACCAACGTATCCTGCAAGACAAGAATATTGTTGTGCACGAAGGCGCCGAGATCAGTGAAGTGCACGGCGATATGCAGATCAAATCGATTAAAATCGTGTCGAAAACTCAAGGCACCTTCGATTTACCAGCTGCGGCCGTTTTTGTATTTATTGGCGCCGAAGCCGATCACAGCTGGATTCCAGACAGCATCGCGCGAGACGATAAAGGATTCGTGCTAACCGGAGTCGATGCACTCAATTCAGGACTCTGGCCTCTGAAAGACCGAACGCCCTGCGTTCTTGAGACTAGCATGCCACGCGTACTAGCTGCAGGCGATATACGTTCCGGAACTACAAAGCGTGTAGGCTTCGCAGTTGGTGACGGCTCACTGGCAGTTTCGTGCGCTCACAACTTGCTACAAATCGGTTAGCCCTTATCCGCAGTAAACTACATCGGTGCAATGGTATGCGCGAAGATGTTTTCCTGCATCAGCACTCGCCGTTTCTCAATGTATTCAAGCACACACATGACGAAAGTCGCGTGGCTCCAGGTCAGAGGTGAGACCGAAAGCGGATCGTTGGTGTATGGATGAACCTGCTCTGCCAGCACTCCTGACGGCAAAGCATGATCGGCAACCCACTCCAGCATTTTCACAGCTTCTCGCAAACCTTCTTGCGACTTAGCTGCGGCAATGTCGTATTGAGCCAGCCACATGGTGCAAATGAACCATGGGTTTCCAGGCACGTTGGCGACGTCTTGCGAAACTTGATGGTAGTAGTCGTTCTCATAGCGAGCACAACCACCGACATCAGACTTGATCCACAAGCGGTCGCGAATGGCATCCATAGTTGCTTTCACTTTAGGGTCATGTGGTGGCAGTGCGCCGAAGGCGAAAATACCATACATAGCTGCGTCAATCGTCATGTCTAACTTGTAACCATCTGCGGTGCGCGTGGCCATGCGACAGAACCGTTTGTCCTCTTCACTCCACATATGCTGCACCATAGCTGCCTGAACTTCTTCAGCAGCCTCGGTCCAACGTCTGTGCTGTTCCAGTTCACCCAGAGCCTGAGCAAAGTGCGCAGCGGCGTTCAAGCCACCAATCACGCTGGCGACAGTGAAGAGGTGAACACCGTAACGCTCTTCCCAGAGATCGTAGGAAGGCTGCGGCAATTTTGTCACTTCGTCTCTGTACTTAACTAGAAACTCTGCGCCATGTACAACCAGCTTGTCATAAAATGGCTTCATGATCTCAACGTGACGGAACCTCCTGAAGTGAGACCAGAGCGACCATATGACCAGCGCAGTTTCATCTTCTTGAATCGGCAACTCGGGCTTGCCATCACGAATCCACGGGTGCCAGCTCGATGCCAGTGATTTATCGGGATTATATTTGTGCATCAAGTAGCCGTCTTCCTTGATTACATCAGCACAGAACTGGAAGAAGTTATGCGCAACATCTCGATAACCGGCCTTCGACATAGCGTGCGCGACAAGCGCGCCGTCGCGTGGCCACATGTATGAATACGTATCACGGGCGAACTGAGCAATGTCATGATCGTTAGCGGCGATGATGGCACCACCTTCATCGATCTGTGTACGAATCGTCAACAAACTGCGCTTGAACAAATCAACGACTTTCGGCGACAGGTTCATGAAGTCAATGTGTTCAGGGTTGACCCAGAGACGCCAGTAGTTCTGGTTCCGCGGCACAAAATAGTCTGGACCTTTGCGACGCACTTTCGCATCGAGTGCCTCAACTTCTTCGTAAGTCTTACCGAAGCACATCCACATGTGAGCAACTTCTTTGCCCTTTGCAGGAACATGCACAGTCACTCCAACAGTAGAGTCGACAGAGCCCTGCGCGATGGGATTGCCCGCGAGCACACCATCTTCGGCATCTTTGTAGGTGCCCTCACAACCATTGACCTCTTTGTTGCCAATAGACCACTGCGAAACACCCACCAAATGGGAATTGGAAACGTTAATCAAGAACCATCGATTCTTCTTGTACTGAATCACTGACTCGGTCTTCGGGTCAAAAAAGGCAGTGTCGCCAACTTCATTTTCAGAAATATGGAAGTCATGATGGAAGAAGAACCGCACTTCCCGGTCCTTTCCACTCGTATCTGTGACGTGAATCTCGCGCATAAAGACGTCGTACAGGTAATCGACAGTGTCGTGCATGCGTATGTCAAGCTGCAGGTCTGCATGATGCAGCATCACATCAGTGACCAGGCTTTCCTTTACATAGAAACGCTTGATGTCCCACCCTTGACCGATCCAGGCGAATTTGCCATCGGCCCAGACACCAAACTGCGAGACGTGCCCGATCGTTTGATTCTCTTGTCCCACGTGTGGATAGTAGATGTCGCGGATTCTATAGTCTTTGTCAAAGTTGATAAGAACCTTGCCGTTACCAACTGGAAGATCTCGTGGCATTTTTCACTCTCCAATAGCAGGAACTACTATGTCGATCAATACGTTGATGGACTGTCAATACTTGATCAGTTCCACCCAGACACAGCAGCAAAACTATAAACCATAAATTTGTTACTTTGGCAGATTAGCTGAACCGGAACAACCGTTTAATCAAACTCGTCCGAACTGCCGGAGGAGCTATGATTTTCAAGCGGATCTTTTCGGCAAGTGCATTGTTTCTAGTGCTCACCATATGCGGTGCGCAAGCAGCCACTGAAATGAAAGCAGTCAATCCCGACGGCGAACCACCGCTAACGGCGTCGCAAGCAGCTAAAGCAATCGTGGAGTTGCGTCAGAAAAAACTCGCGCTGCCCATCAAAAATTTCGACATATCCAGGGTCAAGGGATCTTTCTATGAGACTCACGGAGGCGTCATGCATGGTGCGGCAGACATGTTAGCTCCTCGCAACACCCCTGTGCATGCGGTAGAAAACGGCACGATAGCGAAACTCTTCAATAGCAAGCGAGGTGGACTGACAATCTATCAGGCTGACCCGAGCGGCAAATACATCTACTATTATGCACACCTGGAGAGATATGCCGACAGTCTCCACGATGGAGACCAGGTCAAACAAGGTCAGGTGATTGGGTACGTCGGTACGTCCGGCAACGCTCCTCCAAACACGCCTCATCTTCACTTCTCCGTTGGGCTCGGAGACGCCTTGAAAAAATGGTGGGTAAGCTCCTCGGTGGACCCGTACGAGATATTTAAATAGTCGACATGGCAGGAACCAAAGCGACGCCTGTTCCGCCTATGACTTGTCAGATTCCGGGGGCAGGCGCATGAAATACACTTCTCTGGTGGCAGCGATTCTTAGCTGCACAATTGGCTCCAGTCTGCAGTTGGGAGCTATTCCAGCCAGCGCGGCCACCCCACCTGCGGCAAAGAAGTCGCCTGAAGCCCACACTCCGGCAAAAACCAATATGCAATATCCATTCATCAATGGTCACTACGTGCTGACTGGTGTGATGAAAACCAACGGATATCGTTCAAACGCGCCAACAGTAGTCGTCGTCGACAAAGGCAGTCACTTCACCCACATTCTTCAATTGCAACATCTGGGACGTAAAGACGAGATTGTGCGTGTGATGACAGTATCAAACGCCGTAGGTAACGAAGACAAACCAACTCCACCCGGTCGGTACCTCGTAGCAATGAAGAAAAAATACCCGGTGTGGATTCCAACAAAAGAAATAGATCCCAAACAAAAACCAGTGCCTCCATACAATCAAACCCACAAGAATCCGCTGGGAGTAGCAGCTATCTACCTGAACAAATACGAGCTGGCTTTACACGGCACAAACGACCCGAAAGCGATCCGAAAAAGTGTCAGCCATGGATGTATCCGCCATTCAAATGCAGACATTTCGCGGATCTTCGGAATGATCAAACCAAATACGCCAGTCTATATTGTTCGTCAATTCAGGGGCACAGTCTTGCGCAGAAGCGATTTCATAAAAGCTGCACCAAAAGACGATACTGCAGCGAAAAACGATGCGACCACAAAGAAATCAGAGGCAGCTGAACCGCTCCAACCAGCTACGCCTCCCATCAAACAGAAGCGAGTGATAGTGGAAGAAATCGCCTGACGTCTTCTCAGTCCAACTTTCCAGGTTTAAACAGCCTTAATTCAGACTTCTTAAGGCATAGTATGCTTTGGTTCGACTATCAAATAGCGTTTTTGGAAGATGCTAGCTTTGGTTCGACTATATCCATTTGAAATTTCGGGTAGATACCTGACCAAATCCGATTCATCCTGGATCCCTAAGGTGAAATACGTGTACTTAGTAAACGGCGCCAGGGTCAACGGAGACACCATCGGAAGACCGGTGCTCACTTTTAGTACCAAAAGTGGTGCCGAAGAGTATCTAACCAAATTTAAAAAACTCAGTAAGGTCACCGTATATTACGACCCGAAGATGGTCACGCATTCATGCCTGGTGAAGGGTGAACGGCTTACAGCAGATACAACAATTCCACAGAGGGATTGAAAGTACCTCACGCTTGCTTTAGTTCAATTCCTTTTTCGGCATCACGCTCACGGAACTGCTGCCGATACAGGCTTGCGTAGACGCCGTCAAGCGCGATTAAATCCGAATGAGTGCCGAATTCAACCAACCGCCCTTGCTCAACCACACAAATCTTGTCGGCAGCGAGGATCGTTGACAGTCGGTGAGCGATAACGAGACTAGTACGTCCCTGCATAAGAGGCACGAACGCTTGCTGAATCAGGGCTTCGTTCACCGAATCGAGAGCGCTGGTAGCCTCGTCCAAAATCAAGATTTTCGGATTTTTCAAGAGCACCCGAGCGATTGCCAGACGTTGCCGTTCACCACCACTCAACTTATGCCCGCGCTCGCCCACTACAGTTTTATAGCCCTCCGGCAGTCCCATAATAAAATCGTGGATGTTGGCTGCTTGAGCGGCACTGATCAATTCTGACTCAGTGGCACCAGCTCGTGCATACTTGAGATTATTTTCGATGGTGTCGTGGAAAAGGTAGGTTTCCTGTGTGACGATGCCGATGTGTGAGCGCAGCGACTGAAGATTTACATCCTTGACGTTGTGACCATCGACGAGAACCGAGCCTTCCTCCGTATCATAAAAGCGAAGCACCAACTGAGTGATTGTCGTCTTGCCAGCACCTGAAGGACCGACGAATGCAACCATCTGTCCAGGCTCTATAGTAAAGGAAATATCGTTCAAGGCTTTTCGATTTTCCGAATAAGAAAAGTGCACATGGTTGAACTCGACTTTTCCTTCCACGTGCTCCAACAACAGAGCGCCTTCAACGTCAGACTTTTCTTCCGGCATGTCCAGATATTCGAAAATGCGCTCAAAGACCGCCAGGGCACCGACTATCTGCACCTGCACGCCAGCAAGTGCAGAAGCAGGTCCATACAACCTGTTCAGCAAAGTAGTGAAAGTCACAACCACGCCAATCGTCACCGATTTCTGGATAGCAAGCCAACCGCCCAGGAGCCACACTGCAGCAGGTCCAATAACGACCATAGCGGTGATCAGCATCAGGAACCAGCGCCCCACCATAGCTAGATTGATTTCCAGCTTCATCAAATCAGTGCCGACATTGAAGAATCGTTCGTGCTCATATGGCTCACGAACAAATGACTTGATCAAAGTGATACCAGATATGGAGAGAGTTTCCTGTGTGAGAGCTTCGATCTCATCACGCTTCTGTCGTGTCTTCTTCCTCACGTCGTACATGCGCCGCCCGACCGGCCAGATAGGAAAAATCATAAATGGAATAATTCCCACTGAAAGAAGCGCCAGACGCCAATTCAACAGAAAAACAGTAACCAGCGTAGTCGTAAAAATGAATACATTAGTGACTACAGTAACCATCGTGCCGGTAACAACATTGTCAATGCTGTCCACATCGCTGGAAACGCGATTCATAATTTCACCAGTTTTAGTGCTGGTGAAAAATTCAAGCGGCATTCGATGCAGATGTGAAACAAGCGACGAGCGAATGTCTCGTACTATGCCCTCACCGACAAGAGAATTCAAATAGCCCTGGTAAACACCGACCAGTCCTGCCAGAAGCGCAGAAGCGATCATTCCACCTACGTAAAAACAAACGGCTCCAAAATCACCTCGTGGAATGGCAGTATCAATCAACCGAAGTGTACAAAGAGGTGGAATCAACCCCAGCAGCGCGCCCACCAGAATCGCCACAATGACCTGAACTTCCTGTTTCCAATATGCCTGAAACAGCTTAGCGATTCGTTTCCACTCAACTGGCTTCTTAACCCGCGGTTTCTCGGGGTTGAACATGTTGGACCACATCAAGTGGACTGGTGGACCGCCGCTAAACATTCCTGATTCCCTGCATGGTTACGCCCAATGCAACCCAGCTAAGGGGTTGCAAATATCTATGGTATCTCAGGAAATGTGTTTTCTGAGTGTGCAAGAGCGAAGGCTATTTCTTTGATTGGCTTACAATATGCATAATCTTCCCGCATCGACTGTTGAGTTGGAGTATTTATGTCTGAATCGAAGTCAGTCTTGACCGAAAAATGCGACCAGAGACCGGTCATGCATAAGCGCGTTGAGCAAATGGAGGATGGAAGAATTTTGATTTACTACACTTTCGAAGAAAGCACACAGAAAGATGTGTCTTCTCTGTCGGGCAAGGCTGACAACCAGGAAGGTGCGAAATGAAAGTGCTGGTAGTTGGCGGGGCCGGCTACATCGGCTCAGTAACCGTTGAGCAGTTGGTAGAAAACGGCCATCAAGCAGTCGTGCTTGACAATCTCCGCTGCGGGCATGTCGAATCGGTTCGAGACAAAGCAAAATTTATCGAGGGCGACATGGGCGATGCCGATGCGCTGCATGCAATTTTTCATACAGAAAGCATCGACGCTGTCATGCACTTCGGCGCGCTCAGCCTGGTTGGTCAATCCGTCGAACAGCCGGCCGATTACTTTCGCAACAACGTCACCAGAGGATTGGTACTTCTCGACGTTATGCTCAGCCATGGTGTGAAAAAATTTGTCTTCTCATCAACGGCAGCAGTTTACGGTGAACCTCATACTTCGCCAATCACCGAAGACTTTCCCCTGAACCCGACCAGTCCTTATGGTGACAGTAAACTTGCATACGAAAAAGTTCTGAAGTGGTACGCAAATGCATACGGATTGATGTATGCAGCGCTCCGATACTTCAACGTTGCAGGCGCCACTGAGACTGCCGGCGAGGAGCATGATCCTGAAACACACTTGATTCCGCTCGTGCTTCAGGTAGCAAGAGGCGACCGACCCTATATCACCATATTTGGTGATGACTACCAGACACCTGATGGTACAGGCATCAGAGACTATATTCACGTCAAAGACCTTGCCAACGCGCACCTGCTGGCAGTGGAAGCGCTAAAAACTCCAGGTCAGAGCAGCATTTACAATCTCGGCAGCGGGTCTGGATTCTCCGTCAAAGAGATCATTGAAGTAGCGTCGAAAGTGACCGGCAAGCAAATTGCCACAAAGATTGGACCGCGCAGAGCCGGCGACCCATCCATACTGGTCGCCTCAAGCAAAAAGATTCAGGAAGAATTGGGCTGGAGCCCCAAATATGGTGCACTGGAAACAATCATAGGCGATGCCTGGAACTGGCACCGGAACAACCCGAAAGGCTATCAAAGAGAGCAAGCACATGTCTGAAATGCGATGGAACCCTGTCATGGGCGAGTGGGTAGTGACAGCCACTCACAGACAAGACAGAACATTTCTGCCACCAGCCGGCTATTGCCCTTTGTGCCCTACAGCTGAGGGCGGCTTCCCAACTGAAGTGCCCGAGCCGAGCTATGAATTCGTCGTTTTCGAAAATAAATTTCCCAGTCTGAAAAGAGAACCTGCAGCACCTGAGATTGAGGGCAGCGAACTGTATCCGGTCAAACCGTCTCTCGGCATCTGTGAAGTAGTCCTTTATTCATCGGATCACACAGGCACCCTCGCCGATCTTTCCATCAAAAAAATGGAAGAACTGGTGCGCGTCTGGCGCGATCGCTATGAAGAACTCGGAGCACGCGAGGAGATCGAATATGTCTTCATCTTCGAGAACAAAGGTGAGGCGATTGGTGTGACAATACACCACCCGCACGGTCAGATTTATGCATTTTCGTACCTGCCACCACGCATAGAACGCGAATTGAAAAATGAAGCAGCACATCATGCGAAAACTGGTCGCTGCCTTCACTGCGACATTGTGCAGGGCGAGATCGACGAGCGCAAACGCATAGTGGCGGAGTCAAAGCATTTTGTAGCGTTCATTCCATTTTACGCACGGTACCCTTATGAAGTACACCTGTACACGAAAGAGCATCGCGGTTGCATGTCAGATTTCAGCGCGGCTGAAGAACGTGACCTGGCTTACATTTTAAAAGAACTATTGCATAAATACGACGGATTGTGGGGCTTTTCCATGCCCTACATGATGGTTATGCATCAAAAACCGACTGATGGAAAGTCTTACCCCGGCTGCCACTTCCACATTGAATTCTATCCGCCGCTGAGAACGCCTGAGAAGTTGAAGTACCTGGCGGGATGCGAATCGGGAGCAGGTACTTTTGTTAACGATACATTGCCCGAGGTGAAGGCGGAAGAGTTACGCGCTGTAAAAATCCCTGTCAGCCAATCCAGCCAGGAGGGAAGATGAAACAAGATGGAACTCCCTCTTCGCGCGAGCATCGACACCACGCTCGAGTAGCAGCTGTTGAAGATGCTTTTTTGCAGCAGTTTCAAGCCAGACCGGAGTTCGTGGTGCGGGCGCCGGGTCGGGTCAACTTGATCGGCGAACACACCGACTACAACGAAGGATTTGTTTTCCCGACAGCAATCGACCGTGAAATGATCGTTGCAGCAACGCCAAACGGCACAGACGAGATCGTGGCTTATTCAGTGGATTACGATCAGACTGACAGATTTCGTCTGGGTGATATTCAGAAGAGTGACAAGTATTCCTGGTCGGATTATCTGCGTGGAGTGCTGAGTATTCTGCAAAAACGCAATTACATTCTCCGCGGATTCAATGCCGTGCTCGCAGGCAACGTGCCGCAGGGAGCCGGTCTCAGCTCGTCGGCGGCTTATGAGGTGGCCATCGTTACCCTCTGCAATCACATGGATAAGTTGGCTATCAGCGGCAAGGATACGGCTCTAATTGCCCAACAAGCCGAAAATGAATTTGTTGGTATGCAGTGCGGAATCATGGACCAATTCATTTCAGCACTCGGACAAGAGGAGACGGCACTGATGATCGACTGCCGTAGTCTGGACTACCGAGCCATCCCATTGAACCTGGCAGAACAAGGCTGCTCGATTGTAATCACGAATTCCGGTGTGCGCCGGGGGCTTGTGGACAGTGAGTACAATGCCAGACGAGCCGAGTGTTCAGAGGGAGTCGATTTACTCTCCAGGCTGACAGGAAGAAAGCTAAACAGCCTGCGGGATATCGAACTTGACGAATTCGAGAGACACGCGAGCAAACTGCCGGGCAAAGTGGCGCAGCGTTGCCGGCATGTAATCTCGGAAAACAAAAGAGTTCTCGACGCCGTCGCTTCACTAGAAATGTCAGATCTGGAAATCTTCGGCAAACTGATGAATGAATCACATGCTTCACTGCGAGACGATTTTCAGGTCAGCTGCGGGGAGTTGGATGAACTGGTTTCGCTTTCACAGAAACACCCTGGAGTACTGGGCGCTCGTATGACCGGAGCCGGTTTTGGCGGTTGCAGCGTAGCGATTATGTCGAACGAGGCAGTCGAAAGCTTTCAAAAGACTGTAATTCCGCAATATGAAAAGCGAACGGGAAAGAGGGCAGAAATCTATGTCTGCGCCTCAACCGCCGGAGCACAGCTTTTAAGCGGCGTAACAGCTTGATTTGGTCATTGACATTTATGGGTACGAAACTACTATAGGTAGAACTTACCAGGGTGAACCAGAGATTCTCCATGAGCGCTGACGTTAAGAAAGCCAGCTCCGAAACCGTGAATCGGTTTGTAAAGTCAGCAAAGCCAATCCTTGCAAGGGGTTTGGTCGATCTGCTGGTCTGGTCGTGGGGAATGTTAATTCTCGGCGTCGCCGTCTACGTGCTGTATCCAAACCCTTTAACCTTCATATTTGCCTTCCTTGTGGTCACCTCACGTATGGGAGCACTGCTGGCTATAGCCCATGATGCTCATCACGGAACCTTCCTGCCGGATCGCAAATGGAACGACCTGATCGCCGCCTGGTTGTGCGCCTATCCGGTTGGGTCCATCTATAATTCTTCCAAAGCTGTGCACATGGCGCATCACAAATATTTGAACACGCCTGAAGATCCAGACCGCAATTTTCACTTTGAAGATAACAAAAGCACGCCCCAACAATTTGCCTGGCACTTCCTGCGGCTGGTTTTCGGCGGTCAGTTATGGACAAGCATTGTAGTTAACGGTATCTTGCGCCCAATTCAAAAGGACTCGGTTCAGCCGCAAGATAAGCCCGCACCGGTCGTGGTGCTGACGAGAAAGGGACACCCTGAAATCTTGAATCTGGTTCCCGTGCAGCTGGTGATCTGGGGCACACTATGGGCGGTATCAGGGCAATGGTGGCTGTACTTAGCAGTCTGGCTTGGACCGATATTTACGCTTGGAACGTTTCTCGGATTTTTGCGGGGCTTTGTCGATCATGCGCGGCTACCCGACGATTCAGCAGCTAATTCTGCAGAACGGCTCGTCACGGTGCTGAACGCCAATTTTCTTGAACGTGCGTTCCTTGCTCCATATGACTTCAAATATCACGCTGAGCACCACATGTTTCCCAGCGTTCCACACTATTATCTGCACGAGTTGCACACAATATTGCAAGCAGACGAAACTTATCGCAGCCGCTATTTGACACGTCCGTCATACACTGCATTCATCAAAGAGTATTGGGCGCAGATCAGCAAGAATGCGCAGAACCAGACGACTACACAGTCCACCTTGCAAACTTCAAACAAAACCTGAAAACTTTAAATAAGACCTGACCTACTTCACTTCCTGAAAGTCGACCTGACCATGATTCAAGTTTTCCAGGTCCTCGAAGAATGGACTTGACACCATCTGCTTCATAAAGTCGCGCCTGAATGCAGTAGCTGAGCCCATTTTCTTGATATCGGCATTGGCATTCCATACGCTATCCAGAAAATTGTTGGCATCTTTGCCGTGTCCAGTGTAATAAAGGTTAAGCATGTAGTCACAAAGGTCGCCTGTGTTGCCATTTTTCAACGACCTCTTCACAGTCTCTACAGTGGGCAATGGATGCTTGTCCTTGCCGCTGCGCATACGCTCCAAATCAACTCTGAATTTGTCTTTCTGCCAGCGAACTGCCACGACAGGCATCACATCTACGCCCTGCCCCCAGTAACGGAAAGTCGCATCTTCAACCAGGATAATTGGAAGTCCAGCCACATCAGACGGCATCGTCAACATGTGACCATCAGATGCATTGTAGTGCCAGATACGACTAACCTTATTTGCGAGAGAATAAACATCGTAGGTGTAGCAACAGTGCGCGCCGCCGCTCCAGGTGCGAACAATCAAATCTTTAGTGCCATTTCCGTCGAAGTCGAATAGCGGCAAGTTTGACCCAGTGTAGCCCAGGTTAGGTTCTTTACTGGTTACATCAATCAACGCAAATTTATGAGCGGTTTGATCCAGCAAATTCTTCTTATTTTTCTGAACAAGAATTCGCTCGTCGCCCTCTGTTCTCTCTCTAATCTCAACGTGAAACGGACCCGCAGGTGTAGATAAATCGAGCGACTGAACATTTGCTGCAAAAGCACTACTTGCTCCGAACAAAGTGCTTATGCAGAACAATGCGCTTACACTCAACGCCCTGGTTACGCCAGGCGCTAAGTTTAAACCGATGAAACAAGCAGGGAATTCTTTCACAGAACTCGTGACAGATTGAAAAAAGTGTTTCATCGAAGTCATCGCCCAAAATACTCCTTAGAGAAAGAAAAAACGTGCCGGATCGAACTCAGGCGTATTTGATAGAATACACCGGAGCAGCTGAAAGATGGCACTATTAGGGAAATCAAGTCGTACAATGATGCGCATAAAGAACGGAAGGTTCGTTTTCGACTTGACAGAAATTCGCAAGGACCCTGCGAGCAATCTGAAAGACCTCTGGTTTAGAGAGCACGCATGCTCAAAAGTTTATTCGCACTGGCTGCAAGAACTCGAAGACAGCGCATTCATCGAATTGGCTAACTGGTGCACAGCAGCGCATAATTTAGCTGCAGAAAAGCTGCACACTCAAATGTTGAGACTTGGCGACGACATACACCTTGCTGATCACTGGCGCGATCTTGCTGACATTCCGGATTTGCTCGCAACTTCTCTGGGCGCAAAAGTTGTTATTGATGACGTCGACGCCATGGAAAAGATCTTACTTGAAGACTACATGGCTAAATTGCAAAACTTTGATGGGGAAAACCTCAACTTAATTCAACACGAACTTCTGCCAGTGCAATACAAATGTGCCGAAGCATGGGGACCACTGAACAGCCTGTGGGGCGAATCGGACGATGCTTAGTTGATATGGCTTTATCTAGTGCTCACTGCTGCCGTAGGCTTTTTTGTTATTCGATAATCGGCAATATGTGAAACGAATTGCAGCATTAATTCACTGCAGAGCAGTGCGGTAATCTGTGCTTCATTATCGAGAGGTGGACAGAAGCAGGCGATGTCTGCACCGACTATGTCCAAGCCTCGCAATTTGTTGAGCAACGAGAACACTTCTCGAGTTGTCATCCCGTTCACTTCCGGGTCAGCTACGCCCGGCGCATAAGCGAGATCCAGAACATCAAGGTCAAAGCTGAGATATGTCGGTCCGTCGCCGATCACGCGATGCACTTCCCTGGCGAGCCAATCAATTCCCTTCTCTTCGATATCAGCCATAGTGGTGACAGTGTACATCTGTCTGGAGTACTCCTCTTGCTCCAGCGATGCCACCGAGCCATGGAATCCAATTTGAATTGTTCTTTTTGGATCGATAAGTCCTTCCTCTGCACCAATGAAGAAGGCAGCACCAGCATGATGAACTGTACCGCCAGCCGGTCCCCAGCTATCGGCATGTGCATCGAAATGGATCATTCCAATTGGTCCTTTTTGCTTCGAGTTCTTACCGGCAATGGCTCGAAGAATTGGAATCGTGATGCTGTGATCGCCACCGACTGTGACTGGAATAATATCTTTATCGTGCACCTTCTTGAAAAACTTCTCGGCGTCGAAAGCTGAAGTATCAGGATTCAAAATGTTCGGCAGTGGAACATCGCCCAAATCGCTTATCCTCAAGTGCTCGAAAGGATGAATTTGGAAAAATCGATGAGCGCGTTGGTATGCGCAAGACCGATTTCGAACTGCTCGAGGTCCATGGTGCTGCATGCGCTCAATGGGGTTGCCACCACTATAGGCAAAACCAATCAAGCCAATGTCGGTGTCTTCCATATCAGGTTTGTACGGAGCTCGAAGGAACGTCGGTATGCCCTGCCAATATCTATATTTCGCACTGTACTCATTCATCTCGTCTTCTGTAAGACCCTTCTTTATGAACTCAGACATACACGCCTCCGAAAACTAAACAAAGCATTCTTCTGTTCGCCAAAGTATATACACGTCCGAACGCTCGGCTATTCGACCTTAAAAACTCTTACTAATTTCTCTTTGCTTTCAAAAACGCAGGGGAATGATCCCGAACGCAGCCTCTGTAAATCGGTGATAACACGACCTAATTGTATGTACGAGAATCCGGACGACCGATAGGCCGGTTCATTGACAACATAATCTGCATGACTGAAGTCAATTGCTTTTCGCAACGAATCAGTGTCAACATATCTGTCTTCAACAAATCGCCAGAGTTCCATTCGTGACGGCATTATCGCGTGTCGCCCGGTATAGAGATAAAAAACCGGGTCGTTGTTGCACACAAACACTGAGTCTGGCGGTGTGTTCTCTTTCACCCAGGCAACTGTATCGCGAAAGTCGGAAAAGGTTTCCGGCTCTGCAGGATAGGCCAGCACCTTGCTCCATCCGGCCTTCGCACAGGAGAGCAAACCTGCTCCGATAACCAGATAACAGGCGAAGAGAAGGGAAGCACAGACGCCAATTTTGTGCAGCTTCGGAGCACTTAATTTGGTAAAGACCTTCAGCTTGAAGAACCAGAACCGAAAACCAACAAAGTAGAAATAGTAGCCGAACACAATAACAGGAAGGATGTGTCGCCACTCCAGTTTAATCGGCCAGACGCTGAATGACAGTCCATAAAAGAAACAATAGAGAGCGGGTAAACTGGCGCGTCTTAAGAGAATAAACAGACCAGTCAATGACGGAACAGCCAGCAGATAATAGAAAACGCTATAGAGCAGAAAGAATGCTAACGGCGGCAGCTTTTCATAGGGGATTTGCTCGAGCCCGGGAAAGTAAGTGTTTATTTGAAGAATCATCGACCAGTGAAAGTTGCCTGAACCCGCCGCAAAGCCAGCCGCAGCAGGAGGCAAAGTTCCGTAAGCATGTTTCAAATAGTTAGTGTAGAAAGTCAGGATCTCAGGCGTACCGTTGCTGAATTGTGATTGCCACCACAGTTGCGGGGCAATAAAAGCGACAGCTGCTAACAGGATCGGAACAATAGACTTGAGTTGCTTCCTGGCAGCGTAATAGATAATCAAGCTTGGAATCAATATGATTGCCTGAGTTCGCATGGATACTGCAGCAACAAGCCAGAGCGCAGTCCAGGGGGCATAACTTCCTCGCCGTCGACCATGAGACTCTGCACACCACATACACACCGCAGCAAGCAACGCAGAAGGCAGGTCGCTCATAAGCATCGGCGCAAAGTCGATGAATCGCATATTTAGCAGTGTGGCTGCTGCAATCACGAAGCCGAGTCGCAGAGTCACCTTTCTGGTGGAGATCAAATATGCAACGGAAATCAGAACGGCAAGCGCTGAAATAATCACCTGCAATGTCTCCAATGTAACCAAATTCGCAGGAAACGCAGGACACAATCGCAAAGCAAGCGACAAAAGGAACGGATAGCCAATCGGATATTTGGTTTGAAACGGTTCACCCGGAAGAGACAAGATGCGGTATCCAAGCCCCTGAGCAAGTGATTGAGCTGATACCAGATAGACACCATCATCGTGATACATACCAAAGTAGTACTGATATTTCAGTATGGCAGCACGAAGAAGCACAGCAACAACGACAAGAATAAGCACGAACAGAGCAACTGCACCAGACGCACGCTTCTTACAGACAAATCGCATCGACAATACTCAATCAACCAAACGCAGCTTTCGGCTTCAATGAGGCGTCCGACGCTTCTGCTTGCGAAGGATAGTCTTCAACCGACAACGCCGCAGTTCGATACTCAGCAGATTCACTTTCTACAGCCGGAGCCATAACAACCATCAAATTCTCATTGGCGAAGCGATGGAAATGAATGAAATTGCACGTATAACGGAACGTCCAGCGCCAGGCTCTAGCGTTTATTCGCCAGGTTCCGCTCATCATGTCTATGAAAAATTTACGCCGCTCAGGGCGCGACGAAAACAAGAAGTAAAAGAGGATTTTGCAGAAAGCTACAAAACCATGCAAACTGATTCTGGGTCTATCCTGCGCAAACTGATAACCATTCATACGTTTCAAACTGGTCAGGTAGCGTTCAACGTAGTTGTCATAATCGTAGACCCTTTTGATCAGCCGATTGTACCCCGCAATCAACTCCTCATAGGTCATAGCTATGGGCTTGATATTCGTGCAAAGCCCTTCACGATATTCCAGCAATCGACCTGATTCCTTCATCCGAGTCCACAGAGGAGTTTTCGGCATCGCCTCGAGCAGGCTGAGTTGAGCAAACGGAATTCCTGCTTGCTGCAGGAATCTGAACTGCTCCTCGAAAATATCCTTGTCGTCATTGTCAAAGCCAATGATCATGCCGCCTGAGACGAACAATCCATAAGATTGAATAGTGTGAATCGCCTCAATAAGATCTGAGGTGTGCACATTCTGAACTTTGAGCGTCTCGGTCAGCGAAGACTTGCGCGGGCTCTCAATGCCGATAAAAACACCGACGAAATTGGCTTCACTCATCAATTCCATCAGTGCCGGATCTTTGGCTGTGTCGATGCTTGCCTGCGTAAAGAACTGAACCGGATGCTTCCTACCAGCGTTGAACTCAGTAAGCGCCTTGAGGAGAGCTTTTGCATAAACCCTGTTGCCAACGAAATTGTCATCGGAGAAGAAGACAAAGAGCTGTCCTGCATCAGCCCACAATCTAACTTCTTCCAGTACGCGTTCAACCGGCTTCGCGCGCACCTTTCTTCCGTACATCACGATTATGTCGCAGAACTCGCATGTGAACGGGCAGCCTCGGGTCGTTTGAATCTGGGCAGAGCTGTAATCCATGGCATTGACCAGATCAACTCGAGGCAAGGGGGCGTGCGCCATATCAACCTTGTCTGTCTGTACATAAATGTCCTTGTGTTCGCGCCGCAAATAGTCGGCGAGGAATTGTGGCCAGGTGTATTCCCCCTCGCCCTCGAAAATTACATCGCAATAATCACGCACTGAATGTGGTGTAAGCGTAGCAACCGGTCCACCGATGCAGATCAACTTGCCGGCTTTGCGAAAGTAGTTAGCAATTTCTCTAACGCGCGAGATGTGGAACTCATGTAACAGCGTACCGCTGATGCCGACTATATCAGCGTCTGTATCGTGTAAGACGTCACCGACATTCTCGTCGCGAATCTCCACTTCATAATCAGGAGAGATCGCCCCAGCCAGAGTCAAAAGACCCAGGGGAGGATTGGGATATTTATATCCGGCAAAAGGCATCGCAAATTCCATGCCCCAGAATGAAGGCGGCAACTTTGGTTGCACAAACAGGACTTTCGGTTTTTTACTATCAGTCATAAGTCACCGCATTTGGTTGCGTGCGTTCGAGCTGATTTGTTTCCAATAGTCACGTAAAAAGCTGAAGTAAGTGGGACGAATCAAGTATCGCTCGCGGAAAGCGGGATCATTCTGCAAAACCTTATGCAATTCGGGCAAATAGTAGTGCGGCACAGACGGAAAGAAATGATGCTCAGCATGGAAGTGGAAATCCAAACCGGTCAACAGAGCGCGATCGAAGAGCGAAGGATAAGGCACGGAAATCAAACGCCCCGCAGCCAGCCCCGCATCGTCATTCTCAAGGCGAGCGTGGTCGATGAATCCCCTCAAATATCCAAAGAAAGTTCCTAGAGTAAAAATCGGCACGAGCCAGAGTGCAAAGTATGCCCACCAGAAGCCCGTTGCGAGCCACAGAAGGCTGAAAACGGCTGCCTGCACAGGAACGAGATTGACAATCTCCGGGTACTTTCGCCGAGAGTCTGAACCAACGTGCAGCGTGGGTTGATCTGGTGGCGCCTCGCCATCGGAACGCCGAAGAAATCCGTTAACGATGATGCTCGTCCACAGTTGACCGCCGCACAGCAACTTCAAAAAATATCTGGCAAACTGCCCGGGAGTTGACTTATCCTCTTCAAGATGAAAGTGCCGGTCAGGATCTTGAGCTGTATTCAAATATTTGTGATGAGCAAGATGCACCGCACGAGAAGCACCATAGACCGAACCAACGGGATAGGCGCAAAGCCAGGCGCCAACAAGGTCGTTCCACTTTTTGCTTCGTAAGAGCGCTGAATGCTGGGATTCATGCGATAAAGCAACCAGAATTCCCATGCCTGAAGAGATGAACAGAATGGCAACCACGTAGGTCAAGACATTCGGATAGAGGGCGAACAAAGCGACTGCAAGCGCGATCCGTCCCCAGCCCCACAAGGTGATGTCCAGAACAGCACGAAAGTTCTTCGCCTTGGCTCGCTTCAAAAATCCAGTCAGCTCAGCCGAATAAACCACCTTAGCTTGAGATTCCGTGGCAAAATCTTCTGAACCGTCACAGGCAGACTTATCTACTGCCTGCGCAAGATGCTCGGAGTGGGTCAGCTTCGTAGCGTCCAAATCTCACCTATGTCGCAAGCGGTCGGGGTCGTGATTCAAACCAACCTGTAGTAAATACATTCCATTTAATGCCGAATGTCAATCCAATTTTTCACAAGAGGCAGAGGCTTCGAACGCTTTTCGAATACTGCGGTCGAACCAGTACGCTGGTCATCCGAACGGAATTTAAGGCCGAAAGTTTCGAATTTCAACACCTGAGCATCAGACTGAAATCGTAAGCCTGCGACAGTCTATCACTCATGCAAATCGTCAAATGGAACCCAAGCGGGCCATTTGGGGACTTATATTGACAGCTCAGCTCAGACCATTTAGTATAAGAAGTGTAGAAATTACGCTTACCTCTCAAAAACATTCCGTCAACAAGACGCTTAATGTTAAAAATCCCAAAAACAGCAAACTGACACTACTTACAGTGTCAGCGGCTAAATCCACATCCCCAACTCTTGAGCAGGGGAGGAACTTCCGTGCGCAATCTAACACAACTAACCGCCGACAAAATCTTATCGATTGCCATACCCGAAACCCTGTTCTCCGCATCAGCACAGGAGGCCAGACAGGAGTATCGAACCCTGGCGCGGCTCTGGCACCCAGACTGTCAGTCAGAGCCGAATTCAATACACGTTTTTGCACACATAGTCGAACTTTACCGGCTGGCGCAAGAAAAACTTGTCACTGGAGATTGGGATCTCAATTGCGAAAAAATCGAAGAACAGGTTGCCCGGCTCAGAAGATTCAAACTCACCGATAACTCGGTTGTTACTTGCAAATACCGTATTTGCCAACCGTTCGAGCTCGGCAAAATGTATGTCTCCGAAAATTCTGTCTCGTTTGAGATCGAGAACCAATTTGAAGAACTGTTTGAGCAAGGGCGCAGGCGAATCCACGCCATTCGATTCAAAAACGATGCGATGGCGCTCGAGATGTCGAAATATCTTCCTCAAATAATTCGTGAATTCAAAACTAGCAGTGCCAGAGTTTTAATTGTCCGCAAGACTCCCGATCAGATTTTGTTGAGCGACATCATCAAACATTTCAATGGACGGCTAAGTCCAATCGAACATGTGGGTTGGATTCTCAACAATCTTCTCAACATCGCCTGCTATCTGGAGTGGGCGGGGCTGACTCACAATGGCATCACTGCAAACACAGTTTTCGTGTCACCGCTACGGCACTGCAGCATGCTGCTGGGCGGATGGTGGTACGCAACAAAAGCAGGCGAACCGCTCGCATTCCTCCCCGAAGACGCTGTGCCTTCAGTACCACCGGATGTTCTGCGAACAAAGCGAGCCGATCACCGCACCGACCTCGAGCTTATCAGGTCCATCGGCAGGCAGCTTCTGGGTGATGCAACAGGAGCAAGCCTGACATTCGACAAATCGTTGCCACCAACACTGGTGGAATGGCTGCAACTGCCTTCGAGCGGAAGCGCGATTGAAGACTACAAAACACTGAAGCGAGAAATTTTGACAGACGCCTTTGGTCCGCCAAGGTTTGTCAATTGGAAACTCGACGCCGACACTATCTACAAGGAGAAATAATCATGGGTACATCAAGATGGAGTCCGGAAGATTGGGATGTGTACGCTGACCGAGTCAAAGATACAGCCAGTGTCGATTTATTTCGCAGCAAGAAATTGCATGACGATCTGAATCCAAAAAACATTGCAGTCAGGGAATCTTGCGACTCTGCACTCAATCCACTCTCAACACCGATAATCGTAGCAGTGGATGAAACCGGTTCGATGGGAATGCTTGCCGAAACACTGATTCGCAATGGGCTCGGCATATTGATCGAAGAAATTTACGCCCGCAAACCAGTCACAGATCCTCACGTCATGTGCATGGCGTTCGGCGATGCCTGGACCGACTTTGCCCCGTTGCAAGTAACGCAATTCGAATGTGATATTCGGCTGGCAGACCAACTGAGTAAGTTTTATATCGAAGGCAACGGTGGCGGCAACAACTTCGAAAGCTACAATCTGCCCTGGTACTTCGCTGCTACTCGCACCAAATGTGATGCTTTCTTAAAACGCAACAAGAAAGGCTATTTATTCACAGTAGGAGATGAACCGCCAGCACCCAAGCTGCTCGCAGAGCACGTCAAACGGATATTCGGCGGCGGTTTACAACGAGACATCTCGACGCGTGATTTGCTGACGATGGCGTCAAAAACCTGGAACATATTTCACATCATCATCGAAGAAGGTTCTTTCTACAGGTCCAGCCCGGAGAAGACAAGACGCGCCTGGCGTGACCTGCTCGGCGAAGGAGCAATAACGCTAGAGGACCACACCAAACTGGCAGAGTTGATTGTATCGATTCTGGAAGTGCAGGAAGGCAACGATCTCGCATCGGTAGCGGAGAGTTGGCAAGGCAGTACATCATTGACCATTCTCCATTCACTGAGTGGTCAACAGCCGTCGAAACCAAATGGAATAAAAGGACTACTGCGCATGTAATACACGCTGCAACAGCTCCACGCCCGGAGAGACGTCGTCAATCAAAGGAGGATTTATGAAAACTGGCAAAGTAATAATTGGAGCGAACTACGGTGACGAGGGCAAAGGCCTGTTCACTGATTACTTTGCCAGCCAGGCACCGGAAGATTCGCTGGTCATCAGATTCAACGGGGGCGCACAAGCCGGACACACAGTAGTATCACCAGACGGACGTCGACACGTCTTCAGTCATTTCGGCAGTGGAACATTGCTCGGGGTGCCCACATTCTTAAGCAAGTTTTTCATAGTCAATCCACTCATATTCGTCAAGGAATACGCAGAGCTGGCGCAGGTATCAGAAACTCCTCCAGAAATAACGATAGACCCAAACGCATTTCTGACGACGCCGTTCGATATGTTCATCAATCAAACAATCGAAAAACAAAGAGCAGGAAAACGCCACGGCAGCTGTGGACTTGGCATCAACGAGACGGTCACGAGATCGTTGCGTTCACCTCAGTATCGATTGAAGTCCTGTGACGTACTGAATTCGACCGGACTGCGCCGAAGGTTACATGAACTCAAAGATTCCTGGTTCAAAGACCGTCTGATCGAGCTGAAACTAGACCCAATGGAGGAAGGTATTCAGAAATTTGTAAACAACACAGATCGCATCATAGAAGAATATATAAAGGACACGCAGACGCTTATCGACCTCGCAACAATCAGCGACCGAATTCCGCCAGTCAGGCAAGTGCTATTCGAAGGCGCTCAGGGATTAATGCTCGACGAAGACCGAATCGATCAGTTTCCGCACGTAACACGCTCGAAAACTGGTCTGACAAATGTTCTGCATCTTGCTCCCCAATTCGGAATAGAAAAACTGTGTGTTACTTATGTCAGCCGCACATATTTAACGAGGCATGGCGCTGGTCCGCTGGAAGGAGAATCAGACTGGACACTGCCTGACAGCACGAATATTCCGAATCAATTTCAAGGCACTCTGAGATTTGCCCCCCTCAGCCTGCCGGCGCTGGAGCAAAACATCGAATACGATCTCCATCGTGCCAAAAACACTGAACTCGACATCTCCGCAGACCTGGCGATGACATGCGCCGACCAGGTGCCGGTACCAGATACACGCCGAATGTTTTTAACGCTTAAACATGTCAGCTTCGGTCCAACACGGTCATCCGTCTGTCAAGCATTATCCAGTTCGATGCGCTAGGATGGAGTGAGCAATATCCGTCACCCGCCGAGCTGGCTCTCGGCAGGCGTAACGCTGTGCCTGAAGGGCTTTCGAGCTTTGCAAATGATGCGAAATGCTTAACGAATCGTATATTTTTCGAATCGTCCAACGGCCATTTTTATACACTGAAATATAGAGCTTCCATCACGGGGAAGGAGCTTCCATCACTGCGAAGGTAGGTTGAACATGAGACAGCGCAATAATTACGGCAAGGCTTCGCCAGGTCCCTGGCTTGGCGGTACAGCCATTGGCGTTGCACTGGCGTCGGCATTCTGGATGGGACACGAATGGCATCCAAACACAGCAAATCCAACCCAGACAACCACAAGTACCACATCGGTTGTAAGCAAAACTCCGGGTGGAGTTCTTGCCCTGGCTGAAAACACAGTCGCCGACATAGCTTCGAAGGTAAGTGATAGCGTGGTCAACATCGACACCAGGCGCAGTATCACACTCACATCAGCATCCAGCTTCGACCCAATGCAAAGTTTTCTCTTTGGACCGGGAATGGGTTTTGAGTTGCCACAGCAACCGCAGCCCAGAACATTCGAACAAAAGGGCACCGGTTCTGGTGTTATTTTCAGATCTGATGGCTACATTCTCACGAACAATCACGTGGCTGGAAATGCAGACGTTATAGAAGTTACGCTCAACGACAAACGGAAATATAGAGCAAAGGTAGTCGGCAAAGACCGGTTTACAGATCTGGCGCTTTTGAAGATCGACGGCGTCGACAATTTACCTGCGGCCAATTTCGGCGAAAGCAAAACAATCAGGCCAGGAGATTGGGCAATTGCTATCGGCAGTCCACTCGGATTCGACCACACAGTCACACTGGGCATCATCAGCGCCCTCGGACGACTCTTGCCCGCCGGCCACAACGAGACGAGCAGCCTCGGAAACGTACAGTTGATACAGACGGACGCCGCGATTAATCCGGGCAACTCGGGCGGACCACTGCTGAATATTCACGGTGAAGTGATTGGTATAACGACAGCAATACGCGGCGATGCTCAAAATATCGGTTTTGCAATTCCTGTCGACGTAGCCAAAGACGTAGCTCAGCAGTTGCTGGAAAAGGGTTCAATTGCCCGGGCCTACATCGGAGTCTACATGCAAGACCTGAATGAAGGAATAGCCCGCTCCCTGCACATATCGCCGAACACGAAAGGTGTGCTGATTGCGCGAGCGGCCGAAGGCAGCCCCGCAGAGAAGGCCGGCATCATCCAGGGTGATGTGATTGTAAAGGTCGACGGTCAATCAGTCTCAACCTCTAAAGAGGTACAAGCTATCGTTCGCAAGCACAAGCCCGGAGAAAACGTTGAATTCCTGCTATCCAGGGGTAATGAGCTCGTTCCAGCGACCATCAAAATCGGCGATTATCCGCAAAAAGACGAAGGGTAATTCAGTCATCAATCTGAGATAAGGTTGGCGCGAGCTTCACATTGAAAAGAATTTGCTTGCTCCAGCCGACTTGTCATGAGTTAATAGGGGCTGATGATCACCGAAGCCCCGAGCAAGATCACCCATATGCCGGTTACGCACGTCTTTGTGCGTAATCGAATGATCTGGCAATTCTACATTCTGGCCGGGTTGTGCTCGTTCGTAGCATCATCGTTAGGACCAATGATGCCGTTTTTGCGTGGCGAATTGAAATTCGACTACACAATCATGGCTTATCACTTCAGCGCTTTCGCACTCGGAGTTCTCATCTCAGGCGCAGTTGGCGAGCGCGTCATGACCTACCTGGGCAGGAAGAAAGCGATGTGGGCAGGTCTGGCAGGTGTCGCCGCTGGTGTAGGCATATTGATTCTCGGGAAAGCGCCCGCACCAACAATTTTTGGAATCTTTCTAGCTGGCATGTGCGCCAGTATTTTCGGACAGGTTATCGATACCGTTATCGCTGAAAGATTGGGTGAGAACCGCACCATCGCCATTACTGAAACAAATATCGTTACCAGTATCTGCGCAACGGTTGCACCGGCAGCGATCGGCTCGTTTGTAGCGGCAGGGTTCGATTGGCGCACACCGCTGGCGATACTGATACTATGCCTGGGAATTTCCTACGCAGTCTTCGGGCGTAACAATGTTCCAGTCCCCCTTAACACAGAAAGAAATAGCGTCCAGGAAAGCAGCAGGTTAACACGTGCATATTGGGCGTACTGGCTGGTTATTCTTTTAGGTTGCGCCAGCGAATGGTCAATCGTGTTTTGGAGTCCGGACTTTTTACAGAACGCGGTGAAAATGGAAAGGACTCTGGCTGCAACTGCAGTCAGTGCGTTTTCTATAGCAATGATGGCAGGTCGAATCACCGGCAGTGTGCTTTCAAGACGACTCAGCATACGACTGCTTTTGCCTGCGGCGGCAGTTCTCAGCCTATTTGGATTCTCGACATTCTGGCTGGCACCAACAGCTGTTATCAACGTTTTAGGACTATTCATCGCCGGTTTGGGCGTGGCGAACATGTATCCGCTAACACTATCGGCCGCATTGGGAGCAGCACCTAAAAATCTAGCCCTGGCGGCTTCACGCATGAACATGGCAACAGGTGCGGCCGGGCTCTGTGCACCACTTATTCTTGGTGGCATAGCTGATCGCGCCGGAATCTTTCAGGCATATAGTGCTGTCGCCATAATGCTCACTTTGGCAGTCGCTGCAATTTTCTATGCCAATAAATTGGCAACATCAACCGAAAACAGTCGGTAGAAATTTCTACTTCAGCCAGGTCACATGCCCATCTTCAAGATGTCGAATCGCACCAACAACTTTCAGTTCTTTCGAATCGATAGCAGATTTGATCACAGAACTTTTAGTCAGTTCGGCGATGGTATTTCTGACGTTTTGCTCAGTCGCCCGCGTAAGTAAGTCAGACTTCGACTTTTTGTCACCCTCGCTCGACTCTACCGCGGGTCTGATCATCTTGACCAGCTCTGGCAAACTACCAGGCAATGCACCATTTTTTATGGCAGCGTCGACTGCACCGCATTTGGTATGACCAAGCACGACTATCGAAGGCACCTTCAAAACAGCCACGGCGTATTCAATAGAAGCGAGCTCAGGCACTGCACAAACATTACCGGCGACTCTGACAACAAACAAATCGGCGAACCCTTGATCGAAAATGATTTCAGGAGGAACTCGAGAGTCTGCACAACCCAGAATTGCACTTATTGGAGTTTGGCCTTCAAGAGCCGTAGCTCTTCTGCGCTCAGGATCTATACGCGGATGCTTGCTCTTTCCACTGACGTAGCGAGCATTGCCGTTCTGCAGAGCTTTGATAGCTGCATCAGGCGTTACCTTGCACTGCGCCTCAAGGGGACAGTACAACGAGGAGAAGACAAGTATACTGAGGAGATAAGATTGTTTTTTCATGCCCCGATTCTACAGGAAACATCGCGAGCTTCCTAGACTGATTGGCGATCGAATTAAACAATGGTCAGTTGCTTAGCACCATCAACAGTCAATGTTTTTCTTAGAGAACCTGGTTGCTCCAAGTTCAAAAGAACTTCCTTGCGCGGCAGACCGCCACCATAGCCGGTGAGTTTACCGTTGGCACCAATAACGCGATGACATGGCACTATTATTGAAATTGGATTTTGCCCATTCGCCAGGCCTACGGCTCGACAAGCATTTGGATTACCAATACGACCGGCTAATTCCGCATACGAAATAACCTCACCAAACGAGATGTTTTGCAACTCGCTCCAAACCTTCATCTGAAAATTTGTGCCAGTCAGTTTAATAGGTACAGTAAATCGTTTTAAATTACCGGCAAAATAGTCAGCCAGCTCACTTTTCGTCTGCAGAAGCGGTGCCGCCGCTTCGTCGTAGATCCAATCATCATCGCAATTAGGAAAGCCCTTGTGATTTTCCATAAAAAGTCCGGTGAGAGACTCACCGTCTGATGTCAACGTCAGTAAGCCAATTGGGCTATCGGTTGTGCAATAAAATACTGTCATTATTTACTTTCTCCAGAGACTTCCACAAATGCATGGCCGCGTACGATCGCCATGGTCTATAACGTTCGGCATGTTCAATAATCTGCTTGTCTGCCTTCAAGCAGAGAGCCTTCTTAATTCCAAGATCTGAATATGGAAAAGCGTCAGGCCAGGAGAGCGCTCGCATCGCAACATACTCAGCCGTCCAGTCTCCAATGCCGGGCAACGACTTCAATGTTGCAGTCGTTTTTTCCACATCCTGACCTGGCTCCAGGGAAAGGGCACCGGATGCGACAGCGCGGGAAAGAGCAAGAATGCTGGCTATTCGGCTGCCCGTTATTCCCAGCCCACTCAAATCTTCAGCTGCTAATTTCGACAGTGCCTCCGCAGTTGGTGCAGCTCTATTGAGTCCGGCAACTGGTGTTATTACTTCAAGACCAAACTTCTGGGCGATTCGTCCGTGCAATGTGCTTGCAGCCTTGACACTGACCTGCTGTCCAAGAATTGCACGCAATGCAACATCAAAGCCATTGAATGCTCCCGGAACGCGCAACCCCTCTCTTCCCGCAGCAAGTTCTCCCAGACCGAGCGCAATCAAAGCTGGGTCTGCCTGCGTATCCAGCATCCGCTTGCATCGAGCCACCACGTTGAGGAGCACGGGAGCTAGTGAAGTGGAGACATGTATGAAAAAAGTATTTTTTTCGGGATTTCTCTTTATAGACAGCCATCCCGAATGTTTGCCAAACGATGCAGTGCGAAAATAAGAGTCTTGAATCACCGCCTCCACACCAGGACACGCACGACCTTCAAGAAAAGCCAGCATGCTCTTCCAGTCATAAGGTTCGCGATAAACCACCTCGCAAATCAGAAACGGTATATCGTGCTCCTTCAAGCGCTTGCGAAGCTGGGTTGGGTTGAGATTGTAGCGTTCAAGAAACAATGCATTAAACCTACGCACGCTTGAGAAACCGCTAGCAAAAGCGATTTCAGTGATGGACAAACTCGTATCGGTCAGTAGGCGTTTAGCCAGCAACAAACGCTGCGTCTGTGCAATTTGAATAGGTGAAACTCCGAATTCAGACTCGATAACGCGGCGCAAATGTCGAGAGCTTATCCCCATCTCCAAAGCTAAGCCTTCCAAACCAAGATCAGTAAGCGCTCCATCCTCGATTCTGTTTAAAGCAAGCGAGGCCAGTCGGCTCACGGCATCGACCGACGCATTACCCGGCGCCAGTTCAGGCCGGCAACGCAAGCAGGGACGATAGCCCGCTTCTTCCGCAGCAGCAGCGGTCGAGTAAAAAGTGATGTTCTTGAATAATGGCGTCTTGGCCGGGCATACCGTCCGACAATATATCTTCGTTGTTCGCACGGCAATGAAAAACGCTCCGTCAAAGCGCGGGTCATGGGTGCGAAGAGCCTGGTAGCAACTTTCTGGGTTTAACATGCCATCATCCTAACGGAAGGCATCGTATCAGACTCGCCGTTTTCGGACCTTGATAAACGGCAATTTTTCGTCAGCCGCTCTTTTCTCTCAAGTACTAAAGATGTATCAGCTATTCGCGGGTAAACGCGCAATAAAGCTGGTTACTTTATTTGATCGCTGAAGCACCAACTCACCTCCGTGTTGCTGCAAAATCAGTCTTGCAGAGTGTAATGCCAGCGCTGTGCTGTTTTCGTCATCGAACGACAGCAGCAAGTTCTGCGCCGCACTAAAAAACTTGATCGGCAGACCAGAGGATCTGTTGGAAAATTCCACTTCAAAATAGTCAGGTGTGAAGTCTGTCTTTACTTTTATGCGCCCCACACGTGGCGAATAGCGAATAGCCAGTTCCATGAGATTGAAAAAGACCCGCTCACACAACCTTGAGTCAGCGCATATGACAAGCGGTTGATCCGGCATGAACAGAACCACCCGCTTCTGCTGTGCTGCCGGCATGAGTTGAGCGGCGCATTTCGCAAGCTGTTTCGTCAGATCATAATAGGTCCGATGGACAGCCGTTAATTGCTCAGGGCGATAGCAATCCATAGCATTGTCGATGAGACGCAAAAGACCATAATCATTTTGCATAACGCCCTCGACCAGCACATTTTCGGCCGGCGTAAACGATCCATTACTCTTGATATGATTTAAAACACGCATAGAAGCGAGCAGCGGCGTCTTGATGTCATGCAATAAAGTCGCCAAAAACTCATCTCTCTGCGTTTTCAGTTGTACTTCAGCTGTAACATCCTTCTGAATGCCAACAAAGTGTGTCAGATCGCCGGACTTGTCAAAAACTGGAGAGATAGACAATTCATTGAAAAACATCTCTCCAGATTTTTTATAGTTGCGCAAAATAGTAGAGCAAGAAGTTTTGGTTCGCAAGGCCTCTCTAATCGCCGACAACTCGGGCTGCTTTCGATCTTTACCCTGTAAGAAACGGCAATTTCGACCAAGAATCTCGTCACGCGAATAACCAGTCATGGCGCAAAATGCCCGATTCGCATAAACAATAGGATTGTCAGGCTGATTCGGATCTGTAATCAACACGCCGCAACGAGTCGCCTTCAGGGCTTTTACAAGTACCTCAGGTTTTATGTTGCTGCTTTTGCGCTTAGGCTGAGGCACACGGACCATCGATCAATGAGTACTTAGTGATTCCAATTTAGAACAAACCAACTTGCGTTGTAAGTTTGACACGTGAAAATCCGGCCGACTATAACTCGAAAGTGTTATTGAAAAGAACTTGACGAGAAAAAACTTCCTTTTAATCGAATAAGCGGAGGGATCAACACACCCCAAAAGAGTGATCAACATCCGAATCAAAGAACTTTTAATCAGCACCATTTTCGGCGCACAACTTGTCTTACACAAAATGTCATTGCAGGTTGTAGATTTTGATTTACAATAGAACCGGAAACCCGCATTCAGTTTGCTATGCAGAATATGAACGGCACGCCCGCATGTCGTATATATTCGACACTCAGCGGCCGCCCGGAGTCCTTTAACTCGCAACGACAAACGACAAGAAGAGAAGTTTCCAGACTGTTCTTGAATATGGATAGAGACGAAAAACTCAGAGTCATCATCGACGCTGCTCCGTGTGGCATGGTCATGGTCAACGACCAGGGTGTCATCGTTCTAGTGAACGCCCAGGTGGAAAAACTATTCGGATACAGCCGTGAGCAGTTGCTTGGTCAGACGATCGAAATTCTGGTGCCAACGCCATTAAGATCTGACCATCCAAAACACCGTGCAGATTTTCTTGCCAATCCCAAAGCCCGCGCGATGGGAGCTGGCAGAGATCTATATGGACAGAGAAAAGACGGCACTGCCATACCTGTGGAAATTGGTCTCAGCCCTCTTGTCATGGACGGTGAGCGATATGTTGTTGCCTCCGTCGTAGACATCACACAGAGAAAATTCGCGGAATCGACCTTGCAGGAAAACTTGCTTGAATTGCAAAGATCCAACGCTGATCTCGAGCAGTTCGCTTATGTTTGCTCCCACGATTTGCAGGAGCCGCTGCGCGTAATATCCAACTACACACAACTTCTAGCAAAGCGATACCACGATCAGTTAGACGACGACGCAAACGAGTTTGTTGAGTACATCGTTGATGCCACAAAGCGAATGCAAGAACTGATAAACGATCTACTTTTGTATAGCCGCGTACAAACCAAAGGGCAGGCTTTTCGTAATACTGATTGTCATGAAAGAGCACAAACAGCCATCTCCAATTTAACGCTGGCAATAGAGGAGAGTGGCGCAAATATTTCTCTGGAGCCTCTACCAACTATCTTAGCTGATGGTTCTCAAATGCTTCAGGTCTTTCAAAATCTGATCAGCAATGCCATTAAATTTCGAGCCGAACGACCTCTTCAAATCCAGCTATCAGCAACAAAGGCAGAAAATGCCTGGCTGTTTTCCGTCACAGACAATGGTCTGGGCATCGATATGAAGTATGCCGACCGCATTTTTATCATCTTTCAAAGACTCCATAACAGAGAGCAATATCCCGGCAGCGGCATAGGGCTCGCCATATGCAAAAAAATTGTCGAAAGACACGGCGGCAAAATCTGGATCGAATCACAACCAGGTGAAGGAACAACGTTTAACTTCACCATTCCTTGCTCTCAGGAGGCACCGACAACATGAGTGCAGATAACAAAAGAATTTTATTGGTCGAAGACAGTCCGGCGGACGCGCGGCTGATTCTAGAAGTTTTTAAAGACGAAAAAATAGCCGCCGATATCAAAGTTGTGCGTGACGGTCAGGCGGCTCTGGATTGTTTGCGTTCAGTTGGCTGCTTTGCAGACTCCGGACGACCAGATCTGGTAATTCTAGACCTCAATATACCGAAGAAAGATGGACGCGAAGTGCTCGCCGAAGTGAAAGCGGACGAGAACTTGAAATCGATACCGGTCGTCATCCTGACGACATCCCAATCTGAAGAAGATATCGCCAAAAGCTATCGACTCCAGGCGAGTTGCTACGTTACAAAACCAATTGAACTGCAGCAATTTGTAAAAACAATCAGATCTTTTGATTCGTTTTGGTTGCAGTCGGTGAGGTATCCGCAAAATCATGAGTGACGCAACAAGTGTATTACTTATCGAAGACAGTCTTGCAGATGCGAACTATGTTCAAAAAATCCTGCCCAAGCAACTCTACAAATTCGTCCATGTTGATCGACTGGAGAAAGCACGAGAAGCCGTTCAATCAAATCCTGCCTTTGACGTAATACTTCTCGATCTCAGCCTGCCCGATGAAACCGGTCTAGCCACTATTACCGCAACCATGTCGTGGGCGAATTCGGTACCAATAGTGATTCTGACTGGTCTGGCAGACGAAGAATTGTCGATTCAGGCAGTAAAATCGGGGGCACAAGATTATATTTTCAAGCAGGATCTGTCTGCCCCGAATTTAGCGCGAACCATCAGGTATGCCATAGAACGAAAACAGCATGACAAAGACGCAAAAAGATTGGCGGTACTCGAAAAACACGAAGAATTCATGGCCACTTTGACGCACGATTTGAAAAATCCGTTGATTGGAAACAATCTCATTCTCGAATTGATGGCAGAGCAGGTTATGGGAGTGGTGAGCCAGGAGCAAGCAAATTTGCTTTTGAGCTTGCGTGACAGCAATGCACTTCTCATCTCGATGATTCAAAGCTTAATTGACGTCTATCGATTCGAGAAAGATGTGGACGCAGTCAAAATGGAGAGCATCGATCCACTGCCGATAATCGACAAATGCGTCAAGTCGATAGCACCAATAGCAACACACAGACAGATACGATTGTGCACAGACCTGTCAGATCAAGTAAGTAACATAGTCGCCGATGCGGCGGCGTTCAGACGGGTGATGCAGAACCTTTTAGATAACGCCTTAAAATTCACTCCAGACGGCGGTGTAATAAGCGTCGGAGCGCAAGCCGTTGATGACAGTATCGTTTTTGAAGTAAAAGACAGCGGACCTGGAATTCCACAGGATGAGCAAGATCGACTGTTCGAACGATTTGCTCAGGGACGCAACGGAAAAAAATTCACACCCGGAACGGGACTGGGACTCTACTTATGCAAGCAGCTGGTCTCCGCACACAGTGGGGAGATCTCTTGTATCAGTGATATCGGTCGCGGTACCACATTCGCCGTCAAGTTACCTCAAGTAGGATTCTCTGCAAATTGAATCACTTCAAGTGAGAAGAAGATGCCCGAGCAAAAAGTGCTCAGAATTTTAATAGCTGAAGACCAGGAAATCATAAGAATCGGTCTTGAAACAATCCTTTCACAGCACGCAGATCTGCAAGTGGTGGGCACTGCTTCAAACGGGGAAGAGGCGCACTCGAAATGCCTCACTCTAAAGCCTGATGTGGTGATCATGGACCTGAGTATGCCGGTAATGAATGGAATTGATGCAACTGTGCTAGTGCGAGCTGAACTACCCGATATAAGGGTATTGATAGTCACATCACACGAAACAGACGACGAAATTTTTGCCTGCTTTAGAGCAGGTGCAGATGGCTACTGTTTGAAGACAGCGCTGAAAGATGATGTCATCAATGCAGTGCGTACGGTGGCTGAAGGCGGTGCCTGGCTTGATGCGACAATTGCGGATAAGGTGCTCAGATGCTTCCGCAGCCCCATCAAGGAATCTAAAACCGACTCTCCAATGCTGGAGAAATTTGAGCTCACTCCGCGTGAAATTGAAGTACTGAAATTTATCGTTGAAGGCTACGGCAATGCAGCTATCGCGAAACAACTTTCCATTTCAGCTCAAACAGTGAAAACGCACATCAGACACATTATGGAAAAACTAGAGGTATCAGATCGCACCCAGGCGGCTGTGAAAGCTCTGAAACATGGAATGTTGTGAAAAGTGCAAAGTCACCGGCTTACTTTTCCGATACTTCCGCACTGCACGGCAAAGTAAAACAAAAGCTTGCGCCTTCACCAACGGTGCTTTCCACCCAAATGCGTCCACCATGCAGTTCCACGAATGCTCGACATATCGTCAGTCCGAGCCCGGACCCTTTCTCTTGGGACTGCGGACCATGTGCGCCTTTCACCTGATGGAAGCGATCGAAAACCTTGTCCAGATCTTCCGGTGCAATGCCTTTTCCTTCATCTCTGACGACAATCTTGATCATGTTTTCAGAGATGCCGCAGCTCACATCTACAGTGCCTTTGTCGGGAGAAAACTTGATTGCGTTGCCAACCAGATTTATCAAAATCCTATCAATTTTATCGGCATCACCACTGGCGATCAGGTCGGTTGGATGCACATTCAGTTTAAGTCCTTTTGCCTCGGCTGTTGCAGCTACTGAATCTGAACAGATTCGAAAACGCTCTTCCAACGAACACGGTTTAAAATCAATAGCCATCTGGCCTGAACGCGCTTTTTCGATATCCAGCAAATCATTGACCAGAAGTGCAAGTCGATTGACACTTCTCTCTCCAACCTCCAGATAATGAGACTTACGCTCATCATTTTCTGTATCTTTATTATGAATCAAAATCTCGAAAATATGTCCTAGTGTCGTCAATGGTGTGCGCAAATCGTGCGTCACCATATGCATAACTTCTTCACGAAGTCGCTCAGCTTCACGTCTTTCACTAATGTCGTGAATAACACAAAAGGTCGACCGTTCCTTCTCAGACCATTGGGTCGACCAGAGAGTATCAACCACATGACCATCTTTATGACGCATACGAACTTCAAAAGAAGTAACACTATTTCGCTCTCGCAAACTGGAAACGAACTGGTGTGCAGTCTCTTGCGTTTCGGCGATAGCATCGATAACACGCGTGCCGTACAATTCATCTCTCGTAAAACCAAGCAGCGTGTAGCAGGCAGGATTGACGTCGGTAAACTTACCTTTATTGATCGAGCAAATCATGTCGCGGGCATAGTCAATTACGGCTCGTTCCTTCTGATGCGCTTCTTCGAGTGCAACAGCCATATTGTGGAAGGTCTGATCGATTTTGGCGATTTCATCATTGCCGCTCAGCTCGGGGTGCAAAGGACGATTGGTTGCAAGCCTCAAATTGTTATCACTGAGTCGATTCAAACGGTACCAGATACTCAATGCCAGCGCTGATCCAACAATGGCAGTGAACGCCATTATCAAACCGCTTCCCCATAAAGCCACTTGCTGAAATCGCTGTCTGGCAGCTGCTTGAGCTTCGGTGCTCTGTTTTGCGAGCTGTTCATACTTATGAGCCAGTTTGGAGAGGCGCCCGTACATAATGTCTTGCACCTGGTGCCCCAGTCTCTTCCACAAAATTTCTTGTTTGATTGGATCGTCTGTGGCTCGAATCTGTCTGGCCAGTTCGAAAGCCAACATCTGATCTCTCTTTATGGAAAGAATAGTGCGATTCAGCTCAGGTTCATCTTTACTCAGTTCATCGATGACCTTGTACTCTTCCTCAGTACGCTGAATCACCCCGTCTATCTCCTCGGGAGTGCTCGCGGCAAGCTGATACATGTGCCCCATTTTGGAGATAGTCTCAAATTGCTCAGCATTCAACTTGGTTATGCCGTCGGCTAGCTTTTTATTGTGCTCCGCTGCCCTGAGCTGTTCTTCAGCCTCACTCTGCAACGTGCTCATCCAGGCGAGCAAAGCCATTTGCAATGCTAAAGGCACGATGACCAGAAGCAAAACTTGAATCGAAACCCGCAAAGATCGCATTATTTATGGCGCTGGTCAGTTTCAACCGCTGAAGGCGCTCGAGATTCCGAATTTATGCTGGGTCCTGTTTCTATAACTGTGGCTTGCATCTTCGACAATAAACTCTGAGCCTGAGCACGTTCCGCTTGCTTCTTGTCACGCAACTTCTTCAACAGCGGCAACAGCGATGAAATCGGTGACGAGGCCGGTTCCTCATGCGGATGTTGCATACAGTAGGAAAGCACTCCGGTAAATCCTACCATAAGCATGGATAGCACCGCCCATAGTGAACTCCAGAATTTTGCGGACATAGGTGATACAGCAGCTACTGCGGTAGCGTCTGTCGACATCGCGGCAGTCAAGCCGATCGATGCTTCCGTGACCTGTTTTACGTCCATCAATGAATTGAAAGCAACGTTTAGCGCAACGAACAAAACGATCAAACGAGCATCTCTTGCGGAACTTTGAAATGCAAAAATGACAAAGGCCATGGTCAAAAACATGGAAATGATTATGGCGGTGTGGTCAGTCATCAACTTTGGCGCGCAATAACCAATAAAAAAGCCGATCAGCAACAGGATCACGTTTGACATCTTCCAGAAACGCGAAACTAAAATCAGCACGCAGCTGAAGAATGTTGCGCCCAGATAGCCGGCTTGTCCAATAATGAATGTGTCGCCGCCCGTACAGTTAGTCCACCCGGCTAACTCCTTGCCAGGCAAAATGGTCATCGAGTGCACGGTACCACCTGTTGCAAGACAAGCTATAACGTGACCCATTTCATGCAAGAAAGTGGTGAAAAGGTCGAGTGGCGCCATAATTAGCTGCACGGAAGGCTGGTCTCGCAGCAAAAACAAAAGCACTGAGATTGTTACAACCCAGGAAGCCCCGGGCAGACCGGAGCGGTGATTTTTATGGTCAAGCTGCGTAGGAGACATAACTCCAGATTATGGTCGATAGTTGCCAAGAGGGCAAGTTTTAAAGGCAACATTTTATCCGACAAATCGGACCCAGCCCGAGATTTCCCGTGCAAATCTGTCAAAATAATCGGTCAAATCGAAACAGAGACAGAGGTTGCAGCATCTATGGCGCACAAAGTACAAAAAACAGACGAAGAATGGAAAAAGGAGCTGACGCCTGAGCAGTTCCAGATAGCCCGCAAAAAGGGCACAGAACGGGCGTTTACTGGGAAATACTACAATTGCAAGACAGCTGGCGTCTACAAGTGCGTCTGCTGCGGCGAAGAGCTGTTTAGCTCCGACAACAAATATGATTCCGGCTCTGGCTGGCCGAGCTTCTGGCAGCCAATCGATGAGAGTAATGTCGAAACCGAGACAGATAAGACCCTCGGCATGGTTCGCACTGAAGTTATGTGCAAAAACTGCGGGGCTCACCTGGGGCACGTTTTCGAAGACGGACCGAAGCCGACGAACCTGAGATATTGCATCAACTCGGCATCGCTAAATTTAGAAGAAAAGAAATAGCAAAAGAGAGTTGAAGCCGCGATTGGCCGGGTAGAACCTAATCAAGGGCATTCCCGAGCCCGCACAGAACAGCCCTAACATGGTGAATTCATGGGCAATACCATATTGCTCGCCGACGCCGATCATCAACTCGTAACCATGCTCAAATCTCTGCTAACCGGCAGAGGGTACGTTACGTCACAAGAAGAAAGCGGTCGCGCAGTTCTCGAACATATCGGAAAGGAGCGTCCCTCGCTCGTCATTATCGGAGAGCAGCTGACCGACATCGACGGCATCGGTCTGATAGTCAAAATCAGAAAGTCCTATCCTGACGTAAAACTGGCTTTTATCTCAAACGAATGGCGAGAAGCCGACCTCTATCAGCAACTTACCAAAGATTTTCGAGTCGAGTTGATTGTTCATCGTCCACTTAAGCCGTCACTTTTCGCCGCCCAGATCGACAGCCAGTTGCGCCACCAGCAGGCGATCAGAATAGCGGCAGGCAGCGAGCAGGAAGAAAAAACATTCCTGACGCTGCGTTCTCGTTTTGCCGAAGTTCTGCCCACGCGCCTGTCACTCATTTCAGACGCAATCGAACTTGCCACCACTAATAGTACCAATAAGGACCTGACGGCAGAAGCCCGCAGGCTGGCCCACAACTTGAAAGGCACAGCCAGTTCGTGCGGTTTCAATCTTGTCGGTGAGGCAGCCTCTCACCTGGAAAGAGCCATTGTCCAAATCCAGAATAACGGTTTCGATGACGTACTTGCCGCCTGGAGCGAGGTAATGCTCCTTTTTGAGGCTGTTTCGCATCAGGCGCAAGTTGAACTGAAAAACAACATCCCGACCCAATCACAACTAGACAAATTAGCTGACGACTCAGCAATGGCAAAGGTTTTGCTCGTCGGCTCGGAATTTTTTTCAGAAGGAAAAGAAGCACTGCAAAGCGGTCTGCCAATCAAGGTGATTGCCGCCAGTTCGCCGCACGATGCGCTCAATAAAGCCACTGCCACGGTACTGGACGCGGTCATCATCGATATGGACACTGCTCCGCAAGAGTCGATTAATCTGGCCAGAGATTTGCGTGGAATCACTGGCTACGAATCGCTACCTTTAGCATTCATATCAAAAGGCGCTGCGCCTGAAGACCGGATAGCAACTACGCACGCCGGCGCCTCCATATTTCTCGATAAGCCGATAAACACCAATACCCTGAACCAGGGCATCGAATATCTGCTGGGCGTTCGCGGCGGCGGCAGGCATCGTGTTCTGGTAATCGACGACGATGAAGACTTTTCCACAATCATTGCTCACGCTCTTGGCAAAGAAGGAATGCTGGTGAAAGTTTTGAATGACCCGACCGGCGTCATGCAGGCTATGGAAAATTTCCTTCCGGATCTGGTTTTGCTCGACGTCATGATGCCGGGTATCAGCGGCTTCGAAGTGTGCAGAAGGTTGCGCGGCACTTCGCGTTGGCAAGATGTACCGATTCTCTTTCTAACCGCAGAAACAGAGCTGGATGCAAGATTGGCAGCATTTGATGCCGGGGGTGACGATTACTTGCCTAAACCCGTGGCACCGGTTGAGTTGCTCACCAGAGTAAAAGTGCGACTGGAGCGCGCCAGATTACTGAGAGACAGGGCAGACCGTGACATTCTTTCGGGTTTACTGCTCAGAAGGGCATTTATGGAGCAGTTAAACGCCCTCATCTCCGAAGCTGAGCGTTATAAACTGGTATTCTCACTGGCTTTGCTGGATGTCGACCATTTCAAGAAAGTAAATGACACTTACGGTCACCTTGCAGGAGACAGAGTGCTTTCACATCTGGGACAATTATTGAAACGTAGATTCAGGGTTGAAGATTTACGCGGTCGCTGGGGCGGCGAAGAATTCATAGTCGCATTCCGTCATGAAGGCAAAGAGACTACAATTGGTGCACTGCATCGAGTATTAGAGGAGCTGAAGAGCACGGAGTTCAGCGGTGACCACGGCGAAATTTTCAACGTTTCGTTTACAGCAGGCATGTCCAGTTATCCAGACGACGGCAGAACACTCGAAGATCTAGTGCACGTTTCGGACCAGAGATTGTATCTCGGCAAAGAGTGCGGAAGAAGTAGAATAATCGGTAATGGTTGAGGCAAAAAAATGGCTAGAGTCCTGTTAGTAGAAGACGACGAATCTCTCTCTGAGACAGTAAAACAGTGGCTGATCTTTGAAAAACATCTGGTCGAGACCGCAGCAACCGGTTATGACGCCATCGAACAGCTGCGCTTTGGAGAGTTCGACATAGTTTTAATGGACTGGCAATTGCCTGAGATGACAGGCATCGAAATTTGCAAACAATACAGAGCCGGCGGCGGTAAAATCCCGATCATGATGCTGAGCGGCAACGATTCGGCGGCTGAGCGACAGATGGGACTCGATTCGGGTGCCAACGATTACATGCGCAAACCGTTTAAGTTGAAGGATTTGTCCGAAAGAATGAACAAGCTGATTAACGCCGTCAAGCAAGGCTGAGTTCGCCAAGACCTGGACTGCTGTAAACCTTCCTGGCATCACATCTGGTATCAAGTCTGATAGTCCTCGAGGATTAACTTGCATGATAGAACAGTCTGAGGCCGAAAGAATCGCACTTCGCCACGTCAACGGAAACTGTGCCGCCGGTGAAGAAAAATTCGAGATCACTCGTTGCGATGAGAAACGCTACGGCTGGGTCATGCACTATGACGGTAAAGGCGAAGATCGTGGACAGTACGAAGGTAATGTTCCAGTTGTAGTGGAACGAGAAACTGGAAAACTTACAGTGCTTTACGGATCAGCCTGGCCACTGGAAAAAACTCTGGGCTGGTTTGAAGCCGAATGGTTGTGGCGTTACGAGCTAAATTCAGCACTCGAATCAGCAAAAGAAGGCGACTACGCTGAAGCAGAATCGAGATTGGAAAAATGCCTGCGCCGAGTAGAAGAAATGCTCGGAGACCGACCGCACAATCAGGGTGGACGCTTAACCACCGAGTTTTCGCTGATTTGTTTGAACAGCCTTGGTGAATTGCAAATCAAAGCTGGTAACCACGAAGTGGCCAATGAGCGCTTACTGGAAGCAAAACAGAAACTGGACAAGCTCTCTCCAATTACGCAGGTGGCGATGCTTGAACATCGAGTTCCACTGCTGCAGAATTTGATTGCTTTGAGAATCAAAGAGAAACGAATGCGCGAAGCAGACCAGTTCAAACGCGAAATAGCCACCGCATATCGTACCGCTCGCGAGTTCAGCAAATCGCAGGAGGTGCTTGAACAGCAGCTCGAAAAGAGAGTTGAGATGTACCCACAGGGTCATCCGTCTGTGGCGCAAACACTGACAGATCTGGCGATACTAAAAAGCGATCTCAACCAATACTTCGAAGCGCAACTTTTTCTAGATGCGGCGATGAAAATTTGGGAGCCTATCTTGCAAGATCCGGCATTGTTAAAAAAACACGCAGATGCTGCCGTCGCCACGTTTCCATTGCCCGTTCTCTTGCAATGCGCAGCCGAAACAATGGACAGCTATGCAAGCTATGTCTTGATGCGGCAAGGAAGAAGAGAAGAAGCTGTGGAACTGCGCGACCGAGCCAAATTGTTAATGGCGCAAAACAGCATGGCAACTTGAGTCTTAGCTGAATCGAGCTGCTATGCCCGCACTACTATCTTGCTAGATCGAGCTGCTATGCCCACACTACTATCTTACTAGATCGACTGCTATGCCCCGCGCGACAATCTCTCACGGACCTGGTAGGTGTCAGTTAAATATTTATTGACAACCATTCGGCTCGCTGTTATATTCGTATCGCCCACATAATACATACTTACCAGTCTAGCCCCGAGCAGACTTGCCGCGAAGTTGTTTGTCAATCGACTACAACTGCCCTGCAAATTCGGGTCTGGAAAATGCGAATAAGGCCCGCTATGCCAAGACCGCCAGCACTGGAAAACATGCAGATGGAAGCGCCAAGCGCAGGATCTGGCTTGTTCATTCATGCATTCGCTGATGTGCTGCCCAGGGCTGCATTTGCGGGACCAAGAGAGTTGCCGACATCCTTGAGCTTTTCCAGCGACATATACGGCAAAGCGGTTGATGCGATACCACCTGCAACAGCAGAGCAGCTGCGCACAGTCTTCGATAAATCCACCGGTGTGACAATAACCTCGCCAGCCGAAAATGCAAAGAGTGGACAGCAGCCAGACTTCTTCCTGGGCGAAGACGGCAAGTTAAGACCGAATCCTGACAAGAAAACACCAAATAAAGATGGTTCCATAAACATAGAATTGCAATCGAAAAACAAATCTGAAGTCGATGCAAAAAAGCTTGCAGATCAACTGCAAAAGGCTGCGATCAAAGACCTGATCAGCTATTTCACCAGAAATAACAAGGGTCAAAAAGTTCCTCAAGACTGGTTGGATCAGTTATCTAAAGAACCAGACTTGCCACCAGCACCAGTGCCAATCGAAACAGCACCTGTGGACAATACGCCACAACCTCAACCCCCACAAGACACACCACAACCTCAACCACAGCCACAGCCGGGTCAGGACTCTCAACCAAGGCAGAGCACTCCGAGCTACGGCTCAGACAGCGGCGGTGGTGGTGGCGGTGGAGGTTCATCCGGCGGCGGCGGCGGCGGCGGCGGTGGCGGTGGGGACTACGGCGGCGGAGGTGGCGGCGGCGGCGGCGGTCGCTCTTACTCCGGAGGCGATGGTGGTTCCGCATCATCGAACGCCCCCAGAGCAGACGTCACAGATTTACAACCACTCAAAGACGTTCCAAGCCCAACTCCAAACGGCGGCGGTCTAGCTCATCTGCAAGAAGCAATAGATCGAGCCAATAGCGGCGGTGCGCCGATCAGCGTCTTGCAATACGGTGACTCGCACGTTGTCGCCGGCACCGAGCCAAAAGCCATCGAAGACGCGCTGAAATCGCTCGGACCTGTCCAATACGATACGATGGCAAAAGTAGGCATCAGCGCCAACTATCCGCTCACCGACACAGCCAACTGGCTGGATAAGCCTATTCAGAAAGACAATCCGGACTTGATTATCCTCTCGTTTGGAAGCAATGACTCAGTCGGACCACAAAACCAGGCTGCTTATGAGGCAAGCTATCAGAAACTAATCGATAACGTCAGGGAACGCGCCCCGAATGCCTCAATCCTCATAGTCGGACCAAGCGACGGTGATTCTATCGTAGGCGCGAACAAAGGTAATACATTACCCGGACTGGACGCGGTTGTTGCCGCTCAGCGAGAAGTAGCCCAGAAAAACGGGCTGGATTTCTTTGACTTGCGCCAGTCGATGGGTGGTCCAGGGTCAATCGAAAGCTGGCACGCAAATGGACTTGCAGGCGACGACAAGCTGCACTTCACGACGAAAGGTTACGAGTTAATTGGCAATGCAGTCGCCAACCACATCAAAGACCAGGTACATAAAAAATAGTGAAACAGCCACTGCTGTTTAGCTCAGCCTTGAAATGAGACACTAGGACAAGTGGCCTGCGTCATGGCTGAAATTCCAGCAGGACACTGTTCACCGCATGTTCACTGGCTTCAGAGAATATGCCTTTGATAGCAAAAGGGATCTGTTATGAAGAACGAGGTCTTGACTCGGGCGCAGCCGTTGATCAATGTCAATCCAGACGACAAGGATTGGCTGAGCTGGCAAAAGCACTCAAAAGAAAAGCTGGCCGACTGCAAAGTCTTCTCAGTCAATAAAGTTGTTGCGACCAGTAAGTGTGCAGAGAAGAAAACCGGACACTTCTATACTCTCGATTGCGGCGCGTGGGTCAACGTAATCGCAATCACCGATGATGACCATGTGGTCATGGTTGAGCAATACAGACATGGTGTGGAAGATCTCACACTAGAGATACCAGGCGGAAGTGTAGACGATACCGATGCCGACCCACTCGAAGCTGCAGTGCGCGAGCTCAGAGAAGAGACAGGGTTCGTCAGCGAATCATGGGCATTTCTGGGCAAGACACATCCAAACCCGGCACTGCAAGGTAATCTCTGTTACACATATCTGGCGAGGGGCGTGCGACAGATCGAATCACCGAAATTCGATGGCACTGGAACAGAAAAGATCAACACGCGAATGGTAAGACTCAGTGAAATCAACAGCCTGATCGGGAAAGGTCAGATCAGTCACGCACTGGTTATAGTGGCATTCCATTTTTTGAATGTGCAAGAATCGACCATTTAATAGATTCCTCTAAAATGCTTAGATCTCCGTTCGAGCGCGCTTTTGCTCGACAGCAGGTGTCCAATGTTTGTCAACCTGCGTTAGAACAGAGTTGAGGAATATGAGATGGACAATAGAGAACAACCGCTAAACATCGGCTCGATTAAGGGAGAACTTATAGCAAAGGAAATGTCGAACTTCGAACACTCACCGTTTCAATTGGACGGTAGAAGATTCGAGTCGGTGGAAGGTTTCTATGTCTGGCTAAAATTCACAGGTAATGAAGACAAACAGAAGATCGCTCAGACTCTGTACAGCTATGAGGCAAAAAAGTTTGGCAAGTCATCTACGGCGACAAGCTCTGAATATGGTGGCGAAACATTTGCACTGGGAAGTCCTCAACACCATGCCTTGATTAAGCGAGCAATTCAAGCCAAATTAGTCCAGCATCCAGACATAGCCAGGCGCTTCGCCGAAACCCATCCACGTCCAATAATTCACGACTTCGGCTATCCCGAGGCTCCGTCACGCCTTCCTGCCGCAGCTTTCGTAAAATTGTTAGAGGAATTGCGAGACGATCTGGTAACTGGAAGACTAATAACTGAACTGGGTACCGCAGCGGAGCTATCAGCTGAAGCCGCCGCCATCGAATCTGCAAAGAGACCGCAGCCAATAGCGGAAGCGTTACGCGTATTGGCGGCGAATCAAGACATCGCCTCCGAAAGCAAATTTGCGACCGCGAGGCGTCACCCTCTTTTAGAGTATGCCAGTGCATTGGAAGAGTCACAGTTCAAAGTAGTAGGGTTGGTTGCTGCAGGAACAAACAGCATTGTTCTTGAACTACCAGACAATCTTGTCTTGAAGATTTCATCCACTCTATTGCCGGCTAAATTTAGACGGTGGCAATTCCATTTGCATATTCTCGAAAAATTTGTAGTGACTAGCTCCACCGGTTACAGCTTCCAGCTCTATACTCAACCCAAAGGAGCAAGCCCCGTAAGACCGGACGACTTCGTGTCATTCGAGCGCGAAGTGCGTCGCATGGGTTGGGAATTGACGAACCCGAGCCCCACACAGCTTTGTTACTACAATGGCTCTGTTAAACTGCACGATGCATTTGGCGCGTACAAGATAATAACGGCACAGAGTTGAGAATTAAGTCTCCGTCAACTCTGCGAAAGCGCCTTTGTTAATTGAATACCAGGTCGCGATAACACCGCAGACAATACCAACTACGAGACCAGGCACGCTACCTTCAGGACCGAATGGACCGCCACTGGCAAGGGTTCCACCTGCAGTCTGCGCGCTAATTAGAGAAGCTCCGAAGTTCTGCCCTGAAACTATCGTACCGAAAACCGGACCTTCGAAAAAATTCCAAGCCCAATGCAGCCCCAGCGGCAGCCAAATTCTACGATTAATGAGGAAGACAGCATTGAGAAGAAATCCTGCTTCGAAAATCAAAAATATACATCCTAGAAGTTGCTGCCAGACTGTCGTATCAGGCACTGTGTTTATCATATGGACAAGCCCAAACAAGGTGGACGCAATCACCAGAGCGGGAACCGTACCCCACTTCCTTTCACAAGTTTGAAAGACGAAAACTCGAAAAATAACTTCTTCAACTATTGCCGCAAAAAAGAACAAGATGAATGGGTATACGAGATTCGCCTGCCAGTTCAGAGCGACAACTTTGTAAGCACCCAGCAGATACATGCCGAGAATAGCACCACCGGAAACGATGATACCTAGAAAGAAACCAATCACGGTTTCATTGAGAGCGCCCTTTGTGACTATACCTGTACTTGCAAAAGATCGCTTCTGGACGACTACAACAAACAGCACCAGCAAAAGAACACAGTAAACCGTCTCAAGGAAAACATTGAGCATCAGACTTAACGACATAGGCATGACAACGAATTGGTTTAACAGGCTCCATGAGCCGTAAAGCAAAATGAGAAACAGCGATAGATAGCCAAAAACTTGAGTGGCTGGATGCAGCCAGAATTGTTTCAATCATCTATCCTCGTGATCTGCCATGTTCACTATACCTGCTTATTGACTGGAAATCGAAAAGTAACAATCGCTACTGAAATAGGGTTATTATTTCTAAGGACTGTAGCAATTACCTCGGAGATTCCGTGCCCGAGCTTCCAGATATTAAAGCCTATATCCAGGCTCTTGAACCGCGCATAGTGGCACAGCCGCTTGAGAAAATACGAATCGCCAGTGTTTTTCTGCTGAGAACAGCTGAGCCTCCAATTGAAGTGGCGCAGGGTCGAACCGTGCGCGAGTTGCGGCGCATCGGCAAACGCATTGCCATCGGGCTGGATGGAGATGTATGGCTGGTCTTGCACCTGATGATTGCCGGTCGCTTGCACTGGAGAGCCCGAGATGCAAAATTAGGCGGGCGAAACAACCTGGCAGCCTTTGACTTTCCGAATGGATCGCTTGTCCTGACTGAAGCAGGCACAAAGAGGCGAGCATCACTCCACGTGTTACAGGGGCAGGAGGCTTTAGATGCCATAGATCCGGGCGGCATCGAGGTATTTGAAACCGACCTCGAAACGTTCAAGAGCGCCCTATCATTGGAGAACCGCACGCTCAAGCGAGCCCTGACAGATCCGCGTATCATCAGCGGCATTGGCAATGCCTACTCAGACGAAATCTTGCATGCAGCGAAGCTTTCGCCAATCGCGCGAACGCAGAAATTGTCAGCGGAACAGTGGGAGAAATTGTATGAAGCGACGAAAAACACCTTGACTCTCTGGATCGAGAAGCTCAATCAAGAAGCTCAAAAATCATTTCCAGAAAAAGTGACTGCATTTCGAGACGATATGGCAGTCCATGGTCGATACCAGAAGCCCTGCCCGGTCTGCGGTGAGCCGATTCAGCGCATCAGATACGCCGACAATGAAACAAACTACTGTGCGCGCTGCCAAACAAACGGCGAGCTACTAGCCGACCGCAGCCTTTCACGCCTGCTCAAATCCGATTGGCCGAAAACACTGGATGAACTGGAAGCACTGAAGAAGAAGTGACAAAATAACAAAATACGTTGACTACTAATACCATTGCTTTAAATCCCGCTGCTGGGAAACGTAATCGAGGGTGAATCGATTACGCACCCTGCCTGGCTGTCTCAACGTCTCACAATCGAAGACTACACCAGTTGCAACGGACATCTTAAAGACACGCGCCATAAAGCTGTATCACCTCATGCCACCATAGAGCATTTGAGATTTAACGGCTTCGTGCCTTCGCCTGGCCATTTCACTCACCGCCTGATGCGCCGGTTCGGGCAGTAGCTGGCTGTGCTCGACTGTCGCGCGCCGTTCAAACCACACCTGGTTTTCCGGCTCAGAAAATTTTCGCGACAATCGCATAAAACCTGCAAAGCGTGTCTTATATGCAATTCGACCTTCCGGAGCGTCGCATACTAGACCGTTAGCGCTCAGGAATACTCTTTCAACGAAGAGTTGTAAGAGGTTTCTCGGTAATCTGCTTACATATAAAACGAATCGCATGATATTTTCCTCCATCATGTTTTACTGAACTAACAACGAAAAAACTAGAAGTAAACCAACTTGCAGAACGCCGCACCAATCTATCGGCACCATATACAGTGCCTGCAAGAGCGTTGTCTGCCGAACCGGCTCTGTCACAGCCGGTCAGGCATTCCAACGGTTGGCGATGCGCTCGCCAATTCTATTTACGAAGACACGCGCTGAATTCGCACTCAAACAGCGATCATCTTCTTTATTCAGGACGCAGAAGTGTCACACGATAATGCGCGCAGCAATATCCGAACTGCTTGTCTCTGACCGACTTTTAGAGGTTCTTCAACTAACGCTCAGACTGAGGATGCATCGGTTTCGGCGATGCGCCCGGCGTCTCATTGAGCCACTCTCTAATATTTGAAAACTGGCATCCGGTCGAGCCACCGCGGACCTTATCCGCGCCCAAAAACCGCTGCACAGCCTGCTTAGACGTGTAAGCAACATATGTATTTGCCAGCGATTTCATAGCCCATACTCCAATACGATGAACTTCTAGCTTAGTATAAGTGTTGACAAAGTGTCAAGACAAAATTTTGCAAAACAACTGCACATGGTGGCACTTGTTATTGCGTTGCAATCGGTCGCAGATTGGGTTTTCGCGTGATAATCTATGCATACAAATTAGCGAGACAATTATGAACAATCATCTTCATCTTATTTGTGACTATGCACCAGGCGACATGGCATGGGCAGAAGTTTTCTCTGCGTTTTGCGCGGGGCTACCAACGTCTGTACGCATGCACATGAGCAGCGTAGGCTCGTTCGACACTATCGCTACGGGATTCCTGGTCGGACAACTGGGGAATGCGGACGAAAACTTGCGTCCGGCAGATCTCTTAATTTTCGCAAACTGCGCGCCGAGAAAAGATATCAAACACGCACGCGCCAACAACGAAGGTGAGGGTTTGCTATTTTGCACATTGAAAAACGGAGTGCAAATCATTGCGGTCAACAGTGGCTACTCACTCTCATTTGTTAAATATGACATTCAAGAAGTCTGGAGTACGGTCAACGAAGATCAAGGAAGTCAATTTCGCTCCCGTGACTACTTTCCGCAAAAAGTTCGAGCCGTAATCAAGGAAGATTTTTCGTTTCTGCTCCACCAACTTGACGCATTGACGACGATTCCCGACCCGCCCAAAGAAGCGATTGGCTACATCGACTCTTTTGGCAATATGAAAACGACATTCCGCACTGGCAACCAATTGCCCGACAATTTCATACCGGGCAGCCGCCTCAAGGTAAGAATCGGCGGGGTAATTCGCACGGCGACGGTGGCCACGGGCAGCTTCAACGTGATGGAAGGTGATTTGGCGTTCGCCCCGGGCAGTTCAGGACAGGAGCGCAAATACTGGGAATTGTTCCAGCGCGGCGGCTCAGCCTGGCGCGAGTTCGGTAATCCACCGACCGGCACCAAAATTCACATCGACGAAGACGAATAAACGAGTCGTTACAGCTTGCTGGCTTGACCGGCAAAGATTATTTTGTCGCCTTCGAAGCGCTCAATTTCGGCAAGAGATTCAACCGGAACATTCAGTGGTTTCAGTAATGTTCTGCCGCCTTCAAAGCCCTTCTCAATAACAGCACCGACGCCAACCAATGTTGCACCACTGGCCTTAACCAGTTTGACCAGAGCGAGGATAGTGCGCGCCGAAGCCAGGAAATCATCAATAATCAAAATGCGGTCGCTGGAGGTCATATATTCCGCAGAGACAATCAGCTCCACATCTTTCTTATGAGTGTGCGATTCTGCTGTTTCCTTATATGCTCCCGGCGCCATGGTTATGGGCTGGTGTTTACGAGCGAAAACAATTGGTACCTGCAAAACCATTCCAGCCGCCAGAGAGGGCGCGATACCACTGGTTTCGGCAGTTAAGATGCGCGTAGCATTAACGTTAGCAAAACGCTTGCCAAACTCCTCGCCTACAGCTTTCATCAAAGCAGGATCGATCTGGTGATTCATGAAAGCGTCGACTTTAAGAATGCCATTACCAAGGTACTTTCCGTCCTTGAGAATCCGATCGCGCAAAATCTGCATTGTTCACCCCTCCATGCGTCGCATGATTATATGTCATGAGGGACAGCGCAGCGGCGCTTCATGACACCCTAAATCGATTCACTGACTGGAAACACTGAATCAACCGACTTAGCGGGATTCCAACTTGCGCTTACTTTTGCTTACAAATGTCCCAGGTAAAGAACATTTTTGTGCCCGACAAGGTGTCCAACTTCTTGTAAAAGTTAATCCCTCGCTCGTTAAACACAGGAGTCTGCCATCGCACTGTCTTGCATTCGGCTTTGAGAGCTTCGTCCCGAATGAAATTCATAATCTCCATGCCTATTCCAGAGCCGCGCAGCTCAGGCTTCAAATAAAGCGCATCCAGCAGCATATGTGGCGCCATCGCCCAACTGTCGTATTGGACCATGTAATTACAGTAGCCACGCACTTCTCCATCGCTCTCGATCAGTATCGAATTAAACGGTGCGGGGCTTGTATCGAGACACTTTTTTAGTGCTTCCAATTTGCCTTCAGTGGGGAAATCTTCCTTTTCATATTCGGCGTGAGCCACTATCAAATCGAGCAGCGCTTGTGCATCCGAAGAGGTGGCTTTGCGAATCGAATACTTTATTTTGGCTGTGGAATTTTGATCAGTCATAGGTTTGCTGAGTGGAATTTCTTAAACTACCGTATGGCGTCTTCTAACGCGCCGACTCATCATAACGGCTACGCCAGGTCCGGGGACGCAAATCCAGCGCGTCGCCGACAAGGCAGGACAGAGTTTATCATGACTCAGCTATCAGCTATTAAGATGCATTCCGCATGTTTCCTGTACACTTGAAGACCATAAGCCTCAGGCGGAGTAACTACATGCGAAAGAAATCGGTATTAGCACTGTTGTTTGCAGGAGGACTCCTGAGTTCAAAACATCCTGCACTGTCTGCCGATTATCGTTCTACTGAAGGTCACAAAGACAATGGCGTTGTCCAAAGCGTAGCGGAAGATTCGCAGCTACCACCAGAACTGAGAGCATACTTTCTTCTCCAACTGGTGGAAGGTTTAATTGACCGCAGGAGCTCCATCGGTGAGAAAAAATTTGAATACAAAGTGCAGGTCAGTCAATCGTGGTGGCTATCAAAAAAACAAACGGCTCTGCGAGACTTTTTGCAACGTGTAGCTCGCAGCGAGCAATTGGAACAAAAGAATCCCAGTTCTAATCCGATACCTGCCGCAACAAAGAAATTTGCGCAGTCAATGATCACCAAAGCGCTTGCAGAACTTGATTCAAGCAGCGACGACTTCTGCAAGTTGAACTTTTACTTTATTGCTTCGAATCAGTTCAAAATATTTGGAGATCAAAGCGGCTACTTGAAATACAAGAAGATCGTAGATGATGCCATTCATTCTTGCGAAGCAGACAATTCAACCGCTAACGACAATACTATCCTGGCTGCAGCAGCGATTCTGGACGCCATGGCGTACGCAATAATACCGGTAAATATCCCTGATCGATTCGACCTGAAAAATTCTGAAAAGGTCGATTTTACCGAGCAAGAGTATTCAGAAAGCCGAAAGCTCAAACAGCGTTCTAATGCCATTCTCGATCACCTCAAATCAGACAATCACAACAGGCGCAAAGCACATCGGGATCTGGCCCTCTGGTATTTAGTGCTTCAGAAAGACCAGGAAAGCGAAGCGGAGAAAAAAGTCTTGTTTGACCTGGTGGGAATTCACGACGACCGATTACTCTTCCCGACCTCTGGCGGTTGTGGTCACGTGGTCTGGTGGGTAGTAGATGTCAAAGAACAAGTTGGCTACGACTGTGGAATGGGATGACAGTCGACAAAAATGAAACCAGCGCAACTTAAACCAATGCTGGGAGTATCTCTGATGCCGTCGGATGATTTCCGAAAAGCGTCCCGCAGTCTATTTGAAAGTAACCAGATCCAGGTCATAGAGTGGAGTTTCGATTTTTCATGGCTGGGAAATGAAATAGAGCCCTGGTGCACAGAAATCATCGATCGCTTCAGCAGCTCAAACAATCTAATTGGTCATGGGGTTACGCTCTCGCCGCTATCAGCCAACTTCTCAAAGCGCCAGGAGAACTGGCTGGCCAGGGTGCGCGATGAATTTAAAACACGAAACTACGTACATGCATCTGAACATTTTGGCTTCTCTGAGGCAGGGCCAATTTCGCATGGCGCACCAATTGCGGTGCCAATGACGGCGGAATCACTCCGCACCGGCACAGAGATGCTGAAACGCTATGCTGAGGCAACGCAATGTCCGGTGGGCTTGGAGAACCTCGCCTTTGCATTCAGCCTCGATGACGTTAAGCGCCAGGGCGAATTTATTGACCGCCTCATCTCCGCTGTCGATGGTTTCCTTGTCCTTGACGTGCACAACTTGTATTGTCAGGTTGCGAACTTTGACGTTCCGATAACGGATTTACTGAACTCATATCCACTCACAAAAGTTCGCGAGATGCACCTCGCAGGAGGTTCATGGTCTGAGTCGGAATCACGAAAACGTTTTGCTGTGCGCCGGGACACACACGACGACAGTGTGCCGCAAGATGTATTCAATTTTGCCGCCCTGGGGCTAAAACTCTGTCCAAACATCGAATTCGTAATTTTGGAGAGACTCGGGTGGACAATGTTGGATGAAGAAGCGCAAGCTGGATTTCGAGAAGATTTTGAAACGCTTGCGGAGATCCTGGACGCGACCTATTCTCAATCACCGTTGTTAAATGCAGAAGCTCTGTTTTCAAATCCGGACTGGCGTCCAGTATTGAGAGAGTCCTTTCTGCCAGGCTCGACGGAAAAACAATGCCTTCCAGAATACCAGAATCGACTTTTGGAGCTTCTCTCAAGCAACAAGCCAAGCGCTGAGATATTCGAACTGCTGAAAAGCGATCCCGCGTTCGAGAACTACCAGAACTACGTTTCGAACTTTGATCCAGACATGGTCGCCGTCGCTTGCGAACTCATGAGAAAGTGGGCGCGTCGAACCGAGTGCTAATTTGCAAGCTGCCGCAAACCTGGCAAGATATGCTCGTTCCACACATGATCGTTTACGTGCAGCAAAAACGAGAGATTGCTGATAATGCCACCGCTTGGATCAGACTTAGCAGCAGGTGGAAGCAAACTCGGAAGTTTGATTTCTTCTTGATAGTCTTTGACCACAGCGAGACTGTACTGCACTCCGTGCAAAGCAGCAATCGGTCCCTGAGCCTTTTTTATTACGGTAACTTTGCATCCGTCGCGCTTTTCCAGCAGTGACAAAAGAGTGCCTACATCAAAAAATGGAGTCAACGTGACATCAGCGAGCACTACTCCCGGTGCCACCTCTTTAGCCTTTGGCGCGATTTCATGAGAAGCCAATACGGCCTCGTCGTAGGTGGTGACGCCAACCTGCAACGCATCGACGGCGCGCTGGTCCCCCTCGACGGCTGATACCCACTGCGCAAACAATTTCTCCTGCGCCCTTTCTCGCTCGTCAGGTCGTTCAGGATCGTAAGTTGGAAGTGTCGCCACCCCCTTGGCCAGCAACTGCGAAATCGGCGTGCCCGTCACCTGCAAAGATGGCTGTCCATCAAGCTTGGCGGCATCCTCATCCAGTCCCTCGTAAAAAATTCCGACAGCCTTCATTGCTGCCGTCAATCCATCGGCGTCGGGATCAGCGATTATCGCCAGAGCGTCTTTGAATTCACCGACCGAAACGAGCGTACTGCATGCAGGATGCAACCCACGAGTGGTGATAACACAATCACTGCCGAGGTTCTGGCGCAACTTCTCCGTTGCCTTGATGACCTGACGGTCGCGGTCGCTCGCCGGCTCGCCTTCAACAGCATGATGGTCGCGAAAAATGACCCGAAAGCCTTCGTCCTTCAACTTATGAACCGCTTCTACGGTCGGTCCTGTGATTGGGGTGTCGATGAAGAGAACATCACGAGTCTTAGCCAGAGAGTGAGAGTCAGCACGGCGAACAAACTGCAAAATAGTCTGCACATCGTCGGCTGTGAACCCCTTGATAAACAGGGTCGGCACGGCCCGTATGGGAAAACAAATCATCATGACCTTGACTTTCGAATTCAGAACCGCCGAATCTCAGCATCAGCAGGCTGAATACACAGGAAACACCAGATCCATTATGCGTCCAAGAACGGTTCGAGAGCGTTTTGCTATCGATATTTTTAAGGCTTGATCAAAATTTCTATGTCAGGGCAAGGTGCTCTTCGCAATTGCGTCATAGATAGACCCGGGCTCGATGTGCTCATTGCTGTGCATCACCTGGCTATAGTATGGCTCAGGCAGCACTCGCAAAACAGTCATCAAGCCATGCACACCCATCGACCACCCCTTGCGCATACCGCGGGTTTCCCTGGGCTCATTGACTTTCATCATCGATGCCATATTCATGTTCATGCCTTGCATGTCCTCAGGATATCCAGGCGTTTTGAAAGCAGGCAGCTGAAGCGCATCGACAGGCTCGGGCAAATTATCCACATTCGACAGAAACTGCTGAATGTTATAGCCAGGTCTGATGCGCGGTCCCGATTGACGCACCATATGATTCATCATGTGATGAACCATGTGGCAGTGAAAAATCCAATCGCCGGGATTATTGGCAATGAATTCAAAATCCTGAACCATGGCAACGCCCACCAGCGTGTTGTTTCTCGGAATCCACGCGCTGCTTGGTATACGCCCACCTTCGCTGCCTGTTAACCAAAATGTGTGACCGTGCAGATGAATAGGATGATGCTGCATGGGACTAAAATTCATCAATCGCACCCGGACACGCTCGCCATGCTTCACTACCAGGGGAGTGGCATATGGTCCGCTGCGTCCGTTGATTGTGTGCCAGTTCCAGTCCATTTGCGTACTGTCTGCGATATTTGAATTTGCGGGAATGAGAAAGTTCTGATAGCACAGAGCAAAGTCTCGATCGACGGATGGCTCAAACGCAATTTTCGGATGAACGATAAAGAAACCGCACATTCCAAGCGCCTCTTGCATAGGCACGTGCGAGTGATAGAAGAACGTGCCGGTCTGGTGCAAACTGAATTCATAAGTGAAACTCTTGCCCGGCGGAATCGGATCTTGCACCAAATAGGGAACCCCATCCATTGCAATTGGCAGTTCAAAGCCGTGCCAATGCAAAGATGTAGGCTCCGGCAAATTGTTTTGGACGACTATTCTGACTCTATCGCCTTGAAACGCCTCAATCAGTGGACCCGGGCATGAGCCGTTATAGCCCCATACATTCATTTGATAGCCCGGCAGCAGTTCCTGCTTTACCGCCATAGCGGTCAATCGAAATTCTTTGACACCATTGACCATCCGAAATGAAAGTTTTTTGGTGTCAGGAGCCACAACCGGCACCGGCGGTAAACCGCTTTTCCGCAAGCCAGGCATCATCTTGCCGAGGTAGTGCGGACTATCAGGAGGACCACCGTATGACGGACGATAACGAGAAAACTCCTTAAAATCGGAGTCGACTCCAGCCTGATTCACTGAATGCGGTGCGACCATAGCCTCTGCCGAAGGTTGTACCCCCGCACCAGCTGCGAAGGTCAGGGCAGTACCCGCTGTCAGAAAATCTCGTCTGGTAAATCTTTCGTTTTCATCCATTTCCAATTATCCGGTTAGGTGGGAGCTACTCTGCGTTAACGTGGTTGCGGTGTTGCATCGATGTGTCCTGGTGGTGTCACTCCTGGTGGTGGCACCAATCCGCCTGTTAGCAGAAATCCATTAATCTCTACACCAGTTTGCTGACAGGCAAGCAAATGACGAATGTATTCCATTCTGGCTTTTACATAATCGCGCTGTGCCTCCAGTACAGCAGGCCATTCCAGCCTCGTATCCTTATAACTTTCAAGAGCAATTTCATACTTCTCTCTTGTCTGCGGAACCGCCACTTCGCGATAAGCACGAACGAATGCGGCGGATGTTTTGTAAGCATTGAAATGTTCAGCCAGGCGTCTTCTCAAATTGAGCTCAACCAGCCTCACCTGAGCTTTCTGTCGGGACAGATCGGCCTCAGCCTGTTGAATGGTGCCCTGGTTTCGATTAAATAGAGGGATGTTAGTGACATTGACTCCGGCGACTGCTGCAACACCTCTGTCGAGCTGGTCGTATCCGGCTCCTCCACTCAAACTGACATTAGGGATGGGCTGCCGATGTTCACGTTGCAGCGTAATTTCGTCTGATTTGAGTTTCGCCTTCGCTTCTCCTAACTCCGGACTATCAGCCAGCAACTTTTGCAGTGAGCTATCAAAGTTCAACTCGGCCGGATGCTCATCCAGGCGCCCCTTCAGCTTACTGTAGGGAGCGTCGATACCGACTACAGTCGTTAACGCTTGCCAGGCAAACTGCACTTCGTTTTGAGCCCCTATTACTCTGGCTTTCTGCAGTTCTAAGTCGATATTGGCGGCACGCAGAGTAATTTGATTTGCCTGACCCATGTTGTGCATTTCTCCGGCTGTCAGCCACATATCTTTGACTGACTTCATCATCTCTTCCTCGAGTTTCAGAAGTTCGGCGGAAGCAAGAGCTTGCAAGTAGGCCTTCTGAACATCGTTTTTAACGCGCCATCGCTGAGCAATTGCTTGCTGCTCCGCCGCTGACGTGCGAGCCTCATACTTTCGACGGCTGTATTTAAGTTTGCCGCCCAGGATCACCTCTTGCCCGATCGAGCCACCCTGGAATTCACCGGCTCCGGCAGTTGGAAGCCCCATCAAGTCACCGCGATAACCCACGGACGGATTGGGCCAGATACCGGCTTGAAGCGCTTTTCCCTTCTCACCCTTTATCTGTGCCTGGGCTTGAATCAGCGTGGGATTATTCTGTTCCGCGAGCTTTTCGAGGTCATCGAGACTGTATGATTTTGAATTTGCATTGTCGGAATCATTGATCTCGAGATGACCTTTCGGCATCAATGTCTGTGGTGGCGAGGCATTAGTCGTTCCCGACATATCCATGCCAGGCATGCCGGTTCCCGGCGATGGCATCTTCGTTGCAGGAGTGGACATATCCATGCCAGGCATGTTCATACCAGGCATGTTCATACCAGGCATGTTCATACCAGGCATGTTCATTCCTGGCATGCTCATACCGGGCATGTTCACGCCGCCGTTCGTCTGATTACGGACTGGTGATGAGGCAGATGCTATGACTCGATTGCCCGCCGCAACACACGATAAGACAAGTCGAGAATCAATACTCAAGCCGAGAAGTAGTAAAGCAGAAGCGTAAAATTTCTTGGCGTTCATAAAGCAAGCGGGCAGCTGACGTGCGTATTTTAGCAACTGTTGTTAGCAAAAACGCACGCAAGATGCGAACTTCGCCAGGCCCCATTAATGGCGCAGAGAACGACTGCGAAAACTTAGAACGAGCATTCCAGCAATAAGCAGTTGCAGCAAAAATGCAGCGGGCCAGAAAAGCTTTCTTGCCAAAGGTTCATAGTCCATTTGCAGTTCATGCGAACCAGCCGACACTGGTAGTGTCATATCGACGCATCTAAAGGTGCCAAACTTCACTGGCTGTCCGTCCAACCGGAGCTTCCAGCGAGAATCAGGCAGCTGGTGAATAATGAGCATGGCTTGCTGCGGAGCATTGAAATCGATTTTGAAATCGTTGTACGCCCAGTTTTTAAATGCGTAAGTAAAACCGGGCACGAATTTATCTTTTACGAGTTCAGAAGCATCGTGGCGCACCTCACCGGCTTCTGGAATCTCGTCTAACTTGGGATCGTCGTTGACGAATTTCGAGTTATTGTCCGGCAGGTTGTCATAGCGCGAGTCTATGTCGGAAGCAAGCTGAATTGGTGGGCTCGTGTATTCGTTCTCTTGCACCGGCAGCGGTGCACGCTTCAACTCAACAACTCGAGTTGGTTCGAGGAACCGATCGACGGGCCAAAAATCAGTGAAAATCGGCATATTCCTGAACAAACCGCCGCTAAATCCAAGAGTAAGATCAGGAGCCGCCCACGGTTTGCTAATTACTGAACGATGCTGAGAAATTTCCCGAGCAGTCTCGCGAGGCTCAGCAGGTGTTAATCGAACTGCAGCATAGGCGGGTTCATGCACCTGAGTCCGATATCTTTTCGCCAGCAAGTATTGATGGGAAAAGGCGGCATCCTTCTCGCTTACATGAGCAAAATAAGTGGTGAGATCCAACAATGCCACTATCAACAGTGCAGCAGTCAACATGCGCCGACTGGCAAGCTTTCCAGAAAGAAGATGTTGCGCCGCAAATCCACTCACGACCAGGACAGTGGTGAGGACGTAGAGTCCGGTCTCGAGATTCATATCCTTGGCGGCAAAACTACCCGAAAGCAAATTGTACGCAGCAAAGCCAATGAACGAAATCGCTACGACACCCAACATGGCAGATGTTAAGCGTCGATTGGTGAGCGAATTGCCGCGGTTTCTCAACACTACTTCCAGCGCCGCAGCTGCTCCCATGATCAGCGCAATCTGCAAATACTGCGTGTAGAAATAGAAGAGATGCTGATCCCGAGACAACATCGGGGTAATCGTCCACAGCATCGCTATAAGGGGGAAGCCCAGACAAACGACAAGCGTACCGAACGCCAGACCGGCAATAAAGCGCTCTTTTCGCCGCCATGGATAGAACGGCAGCAAGAACAAGAACGGCAAGAAGACGAGCCCTACGTAGCGAGCATTGTGCACTTCGCTTTCGTACTGATAAAACTTGAGTGCGCGGTCGAGATTTGGATTGAAAAATTCGACAGTCGATCTGCGCAACTCATGAACGCGACTGAGTACTGCTTGCGTCTTGTACTGTTCGGTACCGGTCGCGATCGTCGGTCTGATGTAGAGTTTAGACTGCTCGACAAAAATCGAGCCCAGGCAACCCACCCACAAAGCTACGGTCAGCACAAACAAACTGCCGACAGCGATCGTTCTTCGCCGATCGATGCTCGCAATCTGCTCTATTCGCACGAAGGCACGGCGAATCTGATTTGGAAATGCCGCAGCGTAACTTGCTGCACCAATGAGATAGAGCCAGGAATTATGCACAGTCCAGTAGTTAGCGGAACAAATCTGCATCAGTACAGCCGCGAGTAACATCCACAATCGGCTCTGGCTCGGCTTTTTCAAAAAGGCAATCGACGTACCCAGCACGGCAAAGAGCGTGAATGATTCCTGGAAATAGAACCAGGCCGAATTCCAAATTCCTATTGAAGAGAAGACATACGCAAGCATGAGAACAGTGATGACAGCACGACTTTCGTATATCTGCCTGAAAAACAACGTACCCGCAACGAACGTCAGAAACGGCATCAAAATAAAGGTAAAGGTTATGTACTGACTGTATTCAGGAATCGCTACGTGCACCAGGCTGAGCAGTTTTATAGCCTCAGCCCAGAGGATGAAGACAATGTGATTCGGAGTCGGCGCCAGTGGTGACAAGAACGACTGAAAGTATTGTGCATAGCCATTTGCCGTTGCCGGATTCCACCACGCGATATCTCCACTTAAACGTAGTGAGTGCATATTGGTGGCGAAAAAACTCGCTGCCTGCGACATGTCGTGGTTAGGCACCATGTGCCCTTTGATGAAATGGAAATCAAACAGCAGCACCCGCAATCCAACTAAAGCAGCCGACAAAAGAACTGCGAAAGAGAACTCTGATTTGAAGACTTTCCCAAACCGAAAAGCCGCAGAGTTATCTGCGGTCTGGGACGATTGGTTCGAGAGCAAAGTCTCTGGAGTCATAGTCTGAGTGAGAAGGACGCTTTGAAACCCCGTCAGACTACGATAAATCGGCTGTTTTTACATTTATCCGGCGTCATGTTTAACGAAGAAAGACAAAGACTCCTTGCCTTTGTTTCTACGGAATCAGACGCGCCTCATGACAACAAGGTCAAAGCTTGCGCACTGAACGTGGCAGGGCTACGCTATTCAGCTTTCACACTGAACATGGCGGAGATACGCTGTTCATCTTTCACGCTGAACATGGCGGAGCTATGCTGTTAAGCATTCTTCTGCTTATCGCCCGATTTCAGTAGAACCCTGGACTTTCCAGTCAATTTTGGAAGCGGCAGTTTCGGCTTATCACTGAAGTCTGGAAGCTTAACAGGATTTTTCTTGAGCGCATCGAGAGCGAGACCCAAAGCTTTATCCATCTGAGGGTCTTTTCCATCTCGGTAATCTTGCGGCGAAATATCTACTTCAAAATCAGGATCAGTGCCGTAATTTTCTACGCTGAAACCAACATCTGTGAACCAGAACGAGAACTCAGGCTGGGTTGTCACCGTTCCATCGACTAGACGATGACGAGGCCAGATCCCTATGACACCGCCCCAGGTGCGCTTGCCGACCAGAGGTCCAAGCTTATAGAGCTTGAAGCAATGGCTGAAAATATCACCATCTGAGCCGGCAAACTGGTTTGTAATGGCAACCATCGGTCCGGCAACAGATTCCGTCGGGTAAGGCTGTGGAGGTCCCCATCGAGAGACATCGTAGCCAACTCGTTTACGTGCTAATTTCTGCAATAACAGAGCAGAGACATGACCGCCTCGATTGTAGCGGACGTCCACAATCAGCCCGTCGCGGCTCAATTCAGCCAGATAGCCGCGATGAAACTCGGCAAATCCAGCTGGACCCATGTCAGGGATATGAACATAGCCGAGGCGTCCGCCAGATTTTTCATGAACGATCTGGCGATTGGTGTCCACCCACTTGCGATATCGCAACATGCGCTCTGATCTAAGTGCATGAACGGCTACATTTCGCTTCGATTTCTTCCGCAGAATGGTCAGATTAACGGTTTTACCAGATGCATTCACGAGCAGTTCATCGAGAGAACAATCTTTTCCCACCCCTCGTCCACCCACGGCTACAATCAGGTCATCCTCTCGGATATCGAGTCCTGGTGCGGCAAGCGGAGAGTCAGACTCTCTGTCCCACGAATCGCCTCTGAGAATGTTCTTGATGATATAACCACCAGATTTGGTATCAAGTGCGAAATCAGCACCGAGGAATCCTTTGTGGTAATCAGCTTGTCTTCTGTAATCACCACCCATTTCATAAGCATGTGAAGTGCCAAGTTCTCCCTGCATTTCCCAGATCAAATCGGAAAGCTCACCGCGAGTGCGTAGTCGAGGCAGCAGAGCTGCATAACGGTCGTGAACGAGGTTCCAGTCTACGGCAGACATCGATACATCCCAGAAGTGTTCACTCTGAAGGCGCCAGGCTTCCTCGTACATCTGCCTCCATTCTTCCTGTGGCTGCACCAGGACCTGAGCGCGATGCAAATCCAGGTTGCGAGTCTTTCGTCCAGGAGCGTCGCCCGGATTCCATGGTTCAGCTTTCTCAGCGGGGAAACCTTCTTCGGTGTCAATCGCTCGGACCTTTTTACGCGAAGCATAGTAAAGGGCTTTGCGATCGTTCGAGATACGAATATGGTTGACGAAATTGCAAATGCGCGCAGTGCGGCGCTCCTTATAATCATAAGCATTGAGCACGCCGGGTTCAGGCTCTTCCTCCAACCAATTATGATTGGGGCGAATTCCTTTGACCGGGAAAGCAGTGAAGTAAACCCGATTGGCAGTAGCTACAATTTGCCCGTAACGACCTTCACTGACTGGAAATCCGATAATACGACGCTCGATGCCATCGAAATCTATATCGAACTTTCTGGCCTTGTCAGCTTCCTTCTCTTTGTCTGTTTTCTTCCTTTCGATCTCCTCTTCCTGAGGCGTTTTGTACTCAAACGGTGAACGCACATCTTTCCGCAGTGTGACGAGGAAAGGTCGCACCGAGTTGGGAAAGCTCAAATCAAACTGGAGTGAATCATAGACGGGATAATAGTCTCGCGCAGCCAGGAAATAGAGGTAACGCCCCTCTGGATCGAAACACGGCTCGTAGTCGAACTTAAGTAGGGAAGTAACGTCGTGCACCTTCCCTGTTTTTGCTTCGGCAATGCGAATAATGCATGTGCCGGGCTGCCCAGCAAAGCTGTAGGCAATCCAGCGACCGTCGGCAGACCAATTGATGCCGCTGATACGGTCGGCAGGACTCTTGTCCACTACTTTTACGGACTTACTTTTCAAATCCACTACAAGCAATTCCTGGCGGTGGTTTGCAATCGCCACCAGGTCATCAGCAGGAGATACACGAAGCTCGACAGCGCGACCAATATCTCCCTTGCAGGCAACCACAGGCTCCACCGACTGGTCCGCGTGATGCAACTCTAGCTGCTCGTATCCAGCAGTGTCTGAGATGACAACAAATCTCTTGCCGTCGGCAAGCCACTCACAATTGCGGTAGCGGCTACGACTGCCGCGCCCGTGCTGAATGACGGCTCCTTCCCAATTAGCCATAGTCATTGGCTGACCACGCGCAATTACTGCCACCGAGTGCCCTTCAGGATGCGGCGCATAATATTCGAGATAATCGCGCGCGGAAACAAATTTCCGCACTGATTGAATTGTCGAAGTCGGCACAAAGACATCGATTTTGCGCGTTTTGTTCGTTGCGGGATCGAGCACATAAAGATCACCGCCGCACGTGTATGAAATTCTTTTGCCATCCGTAGCGGGAAAGCGAACATAGTAATCATGATGGTGGGTGTGTTGTGTCAAGTCGCTGCCGTCAGGCTTGCACGAATAGATGTTGCCCATGCCCTCATGATCAGACAGGAAGTAGACTCGCTTGTTCAGCCACATAGGCAAAACCAGATTGCCTGCCAGTTCGATCAATTTCTTGAATTTGCCTTTGCCGTCAGGGTCTATCCACAGCTCGCCGGCGGTTCCACCACGGTATCTCTTCCAGCGCGCTGGATCGTTCGCGTTTCGGCCTATCACCGTTGCACCATTGCTCTGCACTGCATATGAGCTCACCAGTCCGTGGCGCAAGGGGCGTGGTTCGCATCCCTTGAGAGGGACAGCGTATGCCTCGCTATGGCGCACGAAAGCTGCATAGGCATCGGTGACAAAGAAAATTTCCTTTCCGTCGGGCGACCAGCCGCTCACAAAACAGGTATCGGCGCCGACGAATGTGAGACGCCGGGGCAGCCCGCCTTCCACTGGAATGACATAAACTTCCGGATGGCCTTCTTCTCGTCCGACAAAAGCGACGAACTTACCGTCTGGCGATAGCTTCGGGGTCCAAAATTCGCCGCGCCCTGTCGTTAACCGATGTGCAGTGCCACCACTTGTGGTGACCAACCATAAATCGTCTTCGCAGGTAAAGACGAGAGTGTCACCGCAAATAGTGGCATAGCGGTAGTAGCCTGCTTCTGTCATCGATTAACCTCGTGCTCCAGCTGCCGGTGCAAAAAATGCCTTCTGGCGCTCGTTTATTTCCTGTTCGCTCAGATCCTCGACATGAGTAGCGATACTCCACTCCTGACCGAATGGATCTCTGATTTTGCTAAAACGGTCGCCCCAGAACATATCAGTGGGCGGCATGAGCGAATGCGCCCCAGCGTCTATGGCTTGCTTATAAGCAGCATCGACGTCGGCTAAGTAAAGCCATAGGCTCGAGGCAACGCCGTTCAAAGTCTCGGGCGACAAACAATTCATTTCCGGAAATTCGTCGTTCAGCATAATTATGGAATCGCCGATCTTGATTTCGGCATGCATAATTTTTGAACCATCCGGAGACAAGGCTCGCTTAATTTCTTGCGCTGCAAAAGCTCGTTTATAAAAGTCGATCGCACGAGCAGCGTCCTTGACCGTTATTGTCGGCGTTACTGTTCTGTACATGTCGGGTACCGGTTTTGGCTTAGTAGTCATGAAGCCCTCCAGAAAGATAGATGCGGCAACCCGCAGGGTCAGCTGAGACGACTGCAAGTGGTCGACGTGGGATGACGTGGTGACTCGGCACAACGACGGTCCTGTCAGTTCAACAACGGTCCGTCAGTTCGACAACAGTCATTCGGGACCATATTGTAATGCGATTTGAGGTGAAAACGCGTCGTCGCGGCGACGGCTACCCCAGATCATTCAAATTTTCGCGCTTATTGCCAATATTCTTTTCTCAAGTTGCATATATTTCCCGACTGAAATATTTGTGCCAAACTAGATACAGATCATTTACCTGACACCTCCGTGCCGGGCTGAGGTTCTGCTGCACCTGGAGTCGTGAAAAACTCGGCATCTCAAGCTGTAGATGCGTTGAAAAATAGGGCATAATGGGCCTGGCACCTAACCTAAAAGAGCTATGGTTGAAAAGAAGTTTTCAGAGACCCTAGTAATTCTGCTTACTGGCACAAACACTGTTGCGCAGCCGAAGATCGACGAAGCGGTCAAAAGCGCGAAAAACTTGAACGTTCCACTGGAACGAGCTTTGATAATGCTCGGACACGCTTCCGAGATGTCGCTCAAGTCGATCATGGAAGCGCAAGAGCTTATCAAATCGGGCAAAATTACTCTCGATATGGCAGTCAAGGCTCTGCGGTTCGCGAAGCAAAACCATCTTGACCTGGACGAAGCCATCAATGTTTTGAGTTCCGTTCACAAGAAAACCCAGGTCGTAACCGCCGTCGGAAACGATCTGACCAACTTGATGCTGGCAGCATCGATGATTAATCAGGAACAGCTTGGACGTGCTCTGACCCGCGCCCACGACAGCGGAATGCAGATGGGACGTATTCTCGTACTCAACCGAGACCTGTCCACCTGGATGATGTCGTCGGCACTGGCAGCACAGTTGCTCATCCGCGACGGAAAAATTTCAAAAGAAGATGCCATCCAGGGATTGCAGGCAGTTGGGCGACGACGCATCAGCATCGAACAAGCTTTATTTGAATTGGGTCTCTATCGAGAGACGCCGGGACAAGCAGTCAAAATCGGCGAACTTTGTTTGATGGCAGGATTCATGAACGAAAGCGACATGCTTGAATGCCTGGAAATTGAAATCGTCAAAGAAAAGCAGTTCGGTCAGATTTTGCTTGAGCAGGGGCTCGTCACCAATCCTGTATTAGAGGCAGCAGTATATTTACAAGATATGGTTTCGAACGACACGCTTCGGGCATATCAGGCAGCTGAAGCGTTGAAGCAAGTTCGACTGAAAGAGGTATCGGTCTATCAAGCAGTTGCTGAATTGCAACCACCGCCTCAAGTAACGCCGCCGATTCTGTCAATGCAAGAGCTTCTCGCACAAGCTGAAATTGCAACGCCGGAGCAAATTGCCTCTGTTGTCTCAGACGATGAACAAAGCTCTATCAAGGTCGGAAAGAAGGTTCTTGCAGCTGGAATGGTAAACGAAGCCACTCTCTACGTGGCTCTCCGCTGCTACTCACTCTTACGCGAAGGCTATGTCTCCAACGAGCAGGCAGTTTTGGCACTCTCAAATACAACCAAGAGCGGCGGAACGCTAGACGAAACGCTGGTCAGGCTAAACTTGACGCTGCCTTCTCGCATGCAGTGGATCTGGACGTAACCACCGAGTTCCAGGCGCACCAAGTTCCAGGTCTTACGGACAGTTCCGGATCGCACTGAGTCCAGGCAGCACCATTAGTGCTACCGCTGATGGTTGTAAATCATGGCAGCGATACTCGCCTGGGATGAAGCTATGAGAACGATGTCGTCATTGAAGTAGAAGCGGTGCTCGACTCGTTGCCTTGAACGTAGTTTTCGAGACCACCTTCCATTAGCTTGATGATGTCCTGGAGAAATCTGGCGGCTGGAGCGCCGTCAATTGCTCGGTGATCAAAGTTCAAACTGATGGTCATCATCGGGCGAATTTCAATCTTTCCGTTTCTCACAACAGCACGATCTTCAACAATACCAATGCCGAAGGTCGAAGTACTGACACATGGCGGTACTACTGATGTAATTCCAAATTTACCCAATGAGCTAAGTCCGAAAGTTGCACCTTGATGTTTCAATCTGAACGCCGGAAAGGTCATGCCCATCCATAAAATGAAGCGACGGAAAAGCCATGGCATATTGTTAAACCGATTCTGCACATCAAGATGGCTGACCTCCTTGAAGTCAGCTGAACCATAGGCTTGCAGTTCTTGAGCAATTTCTTCAACCGATTTGGTATCGGGCGAATCGATCGCACCAAAGAACACCGCTGGCTGTGTGCCAACATTACGCTCTACGGTGAACCCGGCGACAATGTCGTTGAGAGTGACCAGCTTTCCAAAAGGATAAATACAGGTCCGACTTTCTGGATGCGTACGCTGGGCGATGCCAATCGCCTTCAACAAGATAGCCGTAACAGTCGTCTTGCAGCCGTTCTCTTTCAGCTTCTTACGAAATTCTTCAGCCCAAGTCATGTCTATGTCAGCCCACAAGTAGGTGGGAACTGAATTTCCCCGAATAAACGTGATCATGTCGAGCACATTCCAGCGGGGACGCTGGTAATCTGTGGTGGTGTAGTGGCTCGTTGGTTGTTCCGAATGATTCAATTTACATCTCCCGCTCGAAAAGACGTCTTGGCAAAACCGTTGGACCAGACGATGTCCCTATTTACAGGGCCCGAGTAATTCTATTATACAGACGCCTATTGATAACCAAACAAAAGCGTACGTTTTATTAGGAAGTCAAGCTCACGAGTTCGTCAGTAAGGTCCATGACGCCGCGCGGTCTGGCGAAGTTCCGGAGCCGTCAAATCTCGAAACATTTAACCGGCTTAATATTTCGGGTTACTCAGGGGTGCAAATAATGAGATGGGTTCACCCCGGTTGGTTCATCCAAGAACCAAATTTTGCTCAAATTCAATCACAAACAAACCGAGTTTCGGTATCGTCAGCGGTGCCAAATCGTTCGAATAACGAAAACGATGATAATTGCTAATTCGAGCCAGGCGGCGCCGCAATTGAACTATCTGACGGCAATGCAGGCTGAGGGTTTGATGACCCAGAACCTTGAAGCGGTGCACCCGGCGACTGCGACGGACTCAAGACCACGCCGGGATTCGATGATGTGTCGCGCCTGGGAGCCGTAAGATTTGCTACGAGAACTACTATGATTACAAATATTCCGGTGGCAACAAAGATTTTGACAATACCGGATTTGTCGACTGACTGAGCACCTGAAGAAGCACTGGTCCCAGTTGCGGATCCAGTTGCGGATCCGGAAGCAGATCCAGAGGATCCGGATCCGGAAGCAGATCCAGAGCCAGAGCCGGAATCAGACCTGGAACTTGAACCGGAACCAGGACCAGGACCACCACTCTTTTCCGCTTTATAGCGTTGCGCAAGCTTCGCCCCGTGCTTCTCAAACTGTGCTCGATCAGTCAAGCATTCATAGGCTTGATTGATTTCTTTGAGCTTCTTGTCGGCTAAAGCTGCAAATTCGGAATTATGTTGAACTCTGTCTGGGTGCCACTTTTTAGCCTCACTTGTGTAGGCCTGACGAATTTCTTCTTCGGACGCCTCGGGACGAACACACAATATTTCGCAAAGAAGACGCCTGATTTCTGAATCGTTCATATGCCCGACCTTGAATTGGGAGCGGCTGGCATAATGGTATCACCCTGCTCTAAAACATGAAGGAGCGCGACTTGGTCGCGCTCCTTCGTCCCTCGCCAGCCAGCCACATGTCGCTGGGTTAAACGTTACTCTGCCAGAATGGTTTCGGCTGTTTCTGTGAATTGACTTCTTCAACAACCTTCTCGAAGTTTGTTTCTCCTTCTGCTACCACCTTTTTGATCGATGGTGTAATAGTCTTCGCTGATTGAATCGCATGAATCAACTGCAGAGAGTCTGCACGAACGAATTTTTGCAAAATCGGCAGACGGTCTGCGATTACGCAGTTCGATAGGGCAGTGAATAACTGCTTCCTTGCCTCAACTAGTTTCTGAGCATCAAAATTTTCACCATTTTTGATGGCAGCAAATAGTGCACGCAAGATGGTTTCAAAAGTTTTGAACGCATTCTGAAATTCATTTGAGAGCTGCGCCGAAGCTGAATCCTTTTGCTTTTCTCTCACACCCTCAGATGACTGACGGACAAGTTGTCCCATTAGGCTTGAGGCTTTTCTTGTAGGCAAATTCGAAGGCTGAGCGGGCGACGGAGGCGGTCCACCAGGTGAACCACAAGGAGGCGCTCCCGCCGGTAGGATAGGCGGCTGAGGAGCTTGCGGCGCTGCTTGAGGCATTTGTTGAGGCTGCGACGGTGTGTTTGACGCGGCAGCACCAGGTGCTGCACCCCATGCATGGGACGAGTCACCTGCGATTTTCTCTCGCAAAGGTCCACCATACATCGAACCAGCTCCGCCTGCTCCCGGCGCAGGGCTACCCCAGCAAGCAGGTGCGGCGCCCCAGCTGCCTGTTGATACGGAGCGGGACTTCAAGCTACGATTGGTCATCGGAGCTGAAGCACCAAGAGAATCCCAGCCTGCAGGCGTTTGCACTGGTTGAACAACAGTCCGAACGGCCCCACCAGCATTCACAATCTCGGCATGGTCAACAAGCACGAACGCCGTGAATTTAGTCAGAATTGAATGAGCGATGGCAATATCCACTATTTGCTTGTGCAACGCCATCTGCTGCTGATCGTTTGAAATTCGGTAGGTGTCTTCCAAATCGATGATGTGACTTTTCGCCCAAAGTTGAGCCAGAGCCGGTAAATCAACGACCCGAGCGGAAACCTCCTGCGCAAATTTCGACCCATCGGCGCATAAGCCATTCACTTTGATTTTGCCGCTCTGCAATTCTTTCAACTTCCCGGCAGACATCTTAAAAAATGCGCTGCTGGCTCGTCCTTCGAAAAGATCGGGCACTCTGGCTGGTGTCACTGAATTCTTATCGAGACCACAGTTCACATCTTCCAGACTCAAATTCGTAATCACTGGTGTGCCGATTTCGCGCCCAATGCCGCCCAGGGCTTCTTCCAACTGAGCGCCCGGTTGCACAAATGTTGACGTACCACCTCCCAGAGCCGCCAGCCTGTTCAGGAAACCGTCATTGACAGCTGTATCGACACCAACAGTAAATACTCGGATATCCCCCAATTCAGATTGAATATGTTTGAGAATCGGTGATTCATTGCCGACTTCACCGTCGGTCAGTACAACAATTACGGGCAAACGCATCGAACAAGGAAGACGCAACTTCATTGTGTTGATTGCTTCACGCATAGCGTTGTGCATCTCAGTGCCACCACGCGCTCCGACGGTGCGCAAATATTTTTCGCCCAGCTCCTTTCCTCCCTCATCGGCGTAGACGAGCTGCTTTTTAGTAGAATAGCCATTCATCCACTCGACGACATCATCAAAAGCTTGAATAGCGAAGCGGTCACGAGGACCAAGAGTATTGATCAGCAGGGAACAAGCCCGCGCAGCAGATGCCATCTTGACTCCAGACATTGAACCGGAGCGGTCGACCACAAAGATGACATCGCGCGGCAGGGCACCAGCTTCGTCTGTCTTAGGCGGCAACAAAGAGATCATGCCATAGCATTCAGACTTATTGGCTGGGTTTTGATAAACCAGAAAATTAGACTGCACCGACTCTGTCGCAACGCGCCAGCGCAAAACGAAATCTCGGTCAAGTAGCTCATCTTCACGGGCAAGTGAGATCTTAAAACCATCCTTGCTCGTTCCAATTTTTGTAGCATGCTGCGAACAGCTCAAATCTTCAATTACCTGGTCGCCAGCCAGTTCAACGGTCAAATTGAGCGCTGTCTTTGGATCAACGCCAGGAGCCAGGCGAGGCGGCGAAATGCGCGAAGCATCGGGCACGATGTCTGTGTCAAGCTCGACACCATCACCGAGATTTTGACGCGCAACTGCATTGCCTGGTATATACCGAGGTGCCACCACCAGCGGTAACCGAATTTCAGTCGTTCCGTTGTCGAAATAGGCAAGCTTTTCGGAGTATGTAATCTCGACTTGAACTTCTTCTCCAGGAGGCAGATTACCTACCTGTACTGTAAAGACATCGTCCCGTTCTTGCTCCAACAGCGCCGCTCTCTTTCCTTCTTGCAGAGCCTCTACATATTGATCGCGTGCAGCCTGGCGCTCATCAACTTTTCCAACAACCAGACGCTCTCCGACTTTCATTTTGAATGAACTGACTGCGCTGCCACCAGCAAGCGGGAAAATATAAACAGCTTCGAGATGGTCGCTATATGGATTTTTGAAAGTTTCCGTGACCGTCACATGTGCAAGTCGATCTGCGACACGAGCCGCGATTTGCACTGAGGTCAGAGGCAAACTTCTCTTCTTGTTTCCTTCCGTGACATGGATGCAGCCAAGCACTCGACTTGAACGTTCGACTTCAGACTCTTCGAGTAATAGAATCGCGGTGGTCATCTGTTATTCTCCATTTGCCTCAGGGGCAGCAGCTTTTAGGACTTCGAGGGCGGCGCGAATTTTTTGTTCGAGTACTGCCTGGTCTGTATCACCAAGCCACGAGTCATCTGCCATGATTTTCAGACCCGGTTCGATTATGATTTCGCGCCAAGTTAGAGTACGAATTGATTCCTTGTAGGAGTCGGTGCTTCTCTGACTTAGTTCAGGAATGTAGAAGGCAATTACGGCTTCAAGTTCTGCTTCACTTAAACCATATAACTGTTCCTGGATCTCGGACAACGGAAGCGACACACCCTGCAACGTCTTAACAGCAAGCAATTGCAGCAAGTGCTTTCTGTTGTATTTAGCCACTCGCCCTTCGATAGAAGGACGGTCGAGCAGTCCCAGACTAGTGTAGTACCGGATGGTACGCATATCAGGTGCTGCGGACACTCGATTATCGTGATGACTGGCGAAGAGGTTATTAGCTTTAAGTACACGCACTACCTCCTCTGAGAGTTCCTCGATGCTTAACGTGTAGGAGTCTTCGACTATCATGACAGTATTATGCTTGATTACTGTAATACTGTCAAGGTTACTGTCAGATTACTGCAAATACTGCCCAGTACAGCAGTTACAGATGTGCTGCACAGTAGATCCGGCTCGGGTCCAGCATCTACGATGCACCCGAGCCCCGAAACGCTGCACTATTCAGAATTGGCTCAAATAGTGATGAATTTTTGCCGATATCGGCAAAAAAACAAGCTAAAGAGAGCAAATTTGCAAAAGAACGCCCAGCCTATGGCTCTTCCGACACCCTGCCAAGCGCTAAATGCGTGCGTATTTTCGCCGCAATTCTTCCAGTCGCTTTTCAATTGTGCGATACAAAATCTGTCCCATTATTACTGTCAGTGTTAATGAGATGCCAAAGCGAATCGCATAGAACTGCTCGTTATAGGCCATGTGCAACTTGCCGCGCATGTAGTTTTCCGTCAGCGCAATGATTGGATGATGCACCAGGTACATTCCATATGTAGTTTTGCCGATACCTGCAAATAAGGACAAAAATTGCTGTAACGGAGCCCACGACATTGTGCCTATCAGCACCATTCCGCAGAGAAGGGCGATACCGAGATACATCGGCACGATGAAAACACTGTTGGTTGGTTCCGGCAAAAACGCAATCATGCTTGCCAGAATGGCAAATGCAGTCAACGCGATCGGTGCGCCCTTTTTGCAAATCTTTTTCCACAGCTCGGGACATTGCAACTGGATCGTTGCTATCAAGGCGCCGGACATAAGCGTATCCAGCCCGCATAGTGTGTTGTAGTGATAGAAGTCAGACGGCGTCCAGATGCCGCGTGTATGCGTCAATGAGTACTGCTGGAAGTAATAGCGGAACCCAATAGACATGGCGGTCAAGCCAACTATAGTGAGCGTCAGACCCTGCCACGATTTCATTTTGCGCACGATAAAGGGCCAGGTCACATAGAACTGTTCCTCAGAACAGACCGACCACAGCGGTCTGAACAAATTCGCCAGCGGAAAACTCAACCCCGCTGTTAGAGCCTGCAAAGTCCAGGCTTTGAAAATGAGCGCGTAGTTGCCCAGAAAGAAGAACATAGGCACGAATATGTCGCACAGGAACTTCTTGTAGAGCTCCATGTTTAAATGCCGTGTGCACGCAAAAGGAATTACAAATGCACCAACAAAGATAACTAGATAAAAAAGCGGCCAGATGCGCAACATGCGCCGCTTGAAGTACAGCGGCAGCGAGATGTTTCCGTTCTTCAAACGTTCTTTCAAGAGCAGCGTTGTGATCAGATATCCGCTCAGCACGAAGAACATGTCCAGACCAATCACGCCCCATTTGACGAAGACGTTGTAGGCATCCACAAGAAAGAAATGCTGATTGGGCTGCTGCGGAATTACCGACGAATGAGCCATAAACATATAGAAGAAGCCGACCGTGCGTAATCCATCCAGCTCGGGCAGGTAGAATGCCTTCTTTGCCTGCGGCTTGGTTTCAGCGGCTATTTGAGTGTTTTGGGTCTCGAGTACCGGGGCTGCTGAGGTCACTTGATAATTCGCTTAAATTCCCGACAGTTCCCAAAATGTTAGCTTACTAAGAGGAAGCGGTTGTTAGGGTATTTAAATGTAGCCGAGAGCGTCAGAAACGACGAAGTCTTTTATTACTTCTATTAACCCGGCGACAACCTGGAAGTTAGGGCTGTAGAATTCACCTTATGAGCACTCCTGAGCCGTCACCTGAGGCAAGGCAAGCCAGTTCAAATAAGATTCGCGGTGTCGTCACACTGGTAATCCTCGCGTGCGCCGCGGCAGCCGGTGGATGCTACTTTGCCGTAGTTTTGAAGTAATGGCGCTCCCTCGCTTCTAAGCCCGGGCGGCCGGCCTGGACGAGAGGGCATAATCTCAGATTAGAACTATCCAATCTCAGGTCCATTATTTTTCAAAAGGTCGCGAAACCTTTTGTTGCCATTCGGGTAATAGAGGTAACAGTTCGAGGCAACGAAATTGAAAAACATCAATCGACTATTGATTCTTGTGTTGACTATGTCATCCATTCCGCTTGTTTGCGCGCAAGAAGAACCAAATGCATCGATTCAGGCACAACAACCGCAGACACAACAACAACAACAACAGCCACCTCAAGGTTCGAACCAATCCAGAAGAGAGCGCATTATTCAGCTTATAAAAATGCGCAGACAGGGTCAGAACGGCGGGGGTTTGTGGAAGCAGCCTCAAGGGCAGGGAGCTTCTGCAGACGCTAACTTCTTAGATCCCGATGGAATGCAGGAAGCGGCATCTATCGGCAATTCGCGTGCCACCGCACGCGATATCGCATACGGACCAGACCCACTCCAGAAACTTGATGTTTATGCACCACCAAAGGGCACCGCTAAGGGCCCCGTCATTCTCTTCGCACACGGCGGAGGCTGGAAGCGCGGAGACAAAAGGCAGCATGGACCAAAAGGCGCAGCATATTCCAGCAACGGTATCGTATTCATCTCAACAAACTATCGGCTGGCACCGAATGCGATGCACCCAAAGGAAATTGAAGACATGGCCAGCGCGTTCGCCTGGGTGAAAGCACATGCAAAAGACTACGGCGGTGATCCCAATCAGATCTACGTTATGGGGCATTCAGCAGGTGCGCACCTCGTTGATCTTTTGGCAACAAACGAAAAATTCCTTGCAGAGAAGGGCTTAAAGCTGACCGACGTAAAAGGCTGCATCAGTCTGGATACCGCCAGTCTCGATCTGACCGAACGCGGCGCACTTCCTGGTGTGGCCAGCAAAATGGTCGCAGATATGGTTACCAATGCATTTGGTACGGATCCGAAAGTTTTGACAGAGGCATCGCCTCTCCTGCAACTTCACAAAGGAAAGACTTATCCGCGATTTCTGATGATCTGCAGTGCCAATCGGCGAGACAGTTCAGCCGCCCACAAAGCATTTGATAAAGCCGTCCATGAGGTCGGGGGGAGCATCTCCACTAAAGTTGTGCCACTAAATCACGGGCAGATCAGCCAGGCGGCCGGCAACGAAAAAACCGATGTGTTCGCAGCATGTCTGGCATTCGTTCAAGGTAAACCAGTCGCAAATTCCGGCACGCTGCAGTAGCAATCGGCACGCTGCACGCGCGACGAAGTTTAGTCAGCGAGAATTTTGACAATCTCAGTTTGAATAGGCTGACCGGCCACGACAACCTGCTCACCATCAACGTAAACGTCAATCTCGCTGCGCACGCCGAAATCATCCAGGTAAATTCCTGGCTCGATTGAAAAGGCCGTTTTAGCGATGATCTTTCGCTCGTCCCGCGTCTCCAGATTATCGATGTTCGCTCCGTTTGCGTGCACTTCAGTACAAATTGAATGTCCCGTACGATGCACAAAAAACTTCTCATATCCCTTACTGGCAATATGTTCTCTGGCGGCGTCATCGACCTGCCATCCTTTGATTTCACGCCCTTCTTTTGCCGCCGCTCGAACAAAAGTCAAAGCAGCGTCACGGGCATCACGCACTATCTCAAAGACTTCGACAAACTTTTGTGGAACGTCAGTCCCGACATATCCAGTCCAGGTTATATCGCCATAGACAGCATCTTCAGGAGATTTTTTCTTCGCCCAGATATCCAGCAACACGAAATCGTTGAGGCGAATCTCATCGTGCATAGTCTCCGTTGGCTGATAATGGGGCTGACCGGCGTGACCGTTCACTGCCACTATTGGTGGTGAGTTTGAAGTCAGCCCGTACCGGTCATATGATTCAACGATAAACTGTTGTACGTCGTATTCCGTTATTCTTTTCGACGATTTGATCGCGGTTTTAATCATGGCAAACGCTTCGAATACAATTTTCTTCAAAGCTTCCACTGCTTCGATATGAGTCTGCAACTGAACGGGGCTCAGTCGTGCTTCGAAATAGGAAACCAGATTTGCAGAAGTGACCACCTCGCATCCAGCCGACCGCACCAGCTCAACAGTGCCTGCATCAACTCTCGAGACATATGGAATTGCGTTGCCTGGAGAATATTGCATCGCCACTTTCTTCTGCCCAGCAAGAACTTCTTTCAGCTTCGACTCAAGCTCCTTCCATCCCAAATACACAACCTTATCTCCAGGAACTGCATCAAGGCTGTCCATTTCGATTCGATGCACCAACTTGATTGGAGTTCCGCTAGCAGGCACGTAATAGAACCAGCGTCGCGACACGAAATGACCAGCACTTAAACCTAGTATTCGCAAAGCAATAGGATCGTTATCGTGGAAGAAATAAAACAGCCAGCCGTCCACACCTTCAGCAGCCAGCGCATCCTGCACCTGCTGCAGTTCAAAAGTTTTCGGTTGTGAAAGAGTTGAAGTCATAATTCCTCACTGAATACAAGAAAATGCATCGTATACTGACAGCATCATCGGTCTGATTTCCGCAGCTATCAAGTATCCCAGATCTCGAACATTGTCGTTCGTTTCTTAATGAACGAATCGGTTATCGCTATCCCAATCATTCGGAGTCACAATGGAATCAATAGACTCAAAAATAGACGCTTTCCTCGCCGCACCGTCGGTTGCTGTCGTCGGCGCAAGCGACGATAAAAACAAGTACGGTCATCGGGTCCTGGTTTGCTACAAACAGAATCAGAGAAAGGCGTTCCCGGTCAATCCCAATGCAGAAACTGTGCTTGGAGAAACCTGCTATCCGGATTTGCTCTCGTTGCCGGAAAAGGTCGAGTCAGTTTCAATCATCACACCACCTGCGGTGACCAGAAAAGTAGTCGACGATGCCATCGCTGCAGGTGTAAAGAATCTATGGATGCAGCCCGGGGCCGAGAGTCGGGACGCCATCGCTAAAGCTGAGGCAGCTGGTCTCAGAGTCATTCACGGGGGTGCCTGCGTGTTGGTCGTGCTTGGATACCACGGCGCGTAAGAGTGCACCTGGACGGGGGCTTGTCATGGCACCTTAGACGAGGGCGCTCCATAGCACGCTCCGTAGCACCCTAGATGCTCCACAGCACCCTAGATGGGCGGCTCCATTGCACCCAAGATGGGCGGCTCCATTGCACCCAAGATGGGCGCGTTCCATAGCACCCGAGACGGGTGCGTTCCATAGCACCCGAGACGGGTGCGTTCCATGAGCACCCGAGACCGGTGCGTTCCATGAGCACCCGAGACGGGTGCGCGCTCATGCGCCCGCGACGGGTGCATTCCAATGTTCGAAACTACTTCGATGTCACTTCATTTATTAAGGCAACGAAGTTTTGCTTGAAACTCGACAAAATGCGATGCACTTCATCTTTGCTACAGACACAAACAACTCCGCCACCGCCGGTCGCTCTGGCAAAATGAGCACTCAATTCCTGCATCTCAACCAGAGCCTGAGCGCCCTCTAACTGAAAGGCATCCTCTAACCAGGCAATAGGCGCCGCCAGGAAGTAACGTCCTTTAGACGCTAGTGGATGATTGACTTCGTGGAGATTGCCCTGAGGATCGACTGACTTCAACTGTCCAGCTACGACCCGATAAGGCGGGAAGTCGTCAGTAGGACGCTGATACCAATCCAGCGCATTGGGATAGCCATTCATCTCATTGACCATCCAGAGAATTCTGTCATCAGGAACCTTGCCGTGAACGTTCGGAAGGGCTCGTCCGAGAGCTTCTCCCAACCGTATCTCGCCCGACATGACCCTGTTTTTCAGCTCTTGTAACACACTGCCCCCAAAATCTCGGTTTCTCAGATGAGTATATTACGCCAGAGCCCAAAGATTGCGCTTTTCAGTAAAAGCAGTGCAAAGATTTGCGAGTTTCTTTTGAAGCTCTTATGATTTCTGCAAATGCTCTGACATAATCTGTCATCGACAAGAAGCCAGTATGTCTGAAAAACGGCTTCAGTTCGCAAAAACGCCGGACACGTTCCTAATAATATTCTTCGCTTTGCCGGAAAGTGCGCATTGCAATTGATATTGGCGGAAGAATGTGGAAAGCTTACAAAACCCGATGACAACTGCGAAAAGCATGACTACAGCCTCAGGATTCACAACGACACATATTTCCAACGCAGACCTGACCACTTTGCTGGAACCGGTCACGCAAGATCTTGCTCAAGTTGAGCTAATGCTCAACACGAACATGATTGACGACACAACTTTCGTACGCGATTTACTCGCGCAGATCTTCCAGGCTGGCGGCAAACGACTGCGTCCAGCCATAGCGCTGCTCGCTTCCCGAGCCACAGCAAGTCCAGACCAGGAATTCAGCCGCCTGCACATCATTCTCGCTGTACTGACTGAACTGATACATACTGCCAGTCTTGTCCATGACGATGTCATTGACAGTGCCTCTCTGCGACGAGGAAAACAAACAGTTAATCGCAGATGGAACGACAAAGTTGCCGTTCTGATGGGCGACTTGCTTTTCGCACAAGCATCCATCTGCCTGGCTCGAATCATGAATCCAGTCATTGTCGGCATCTACGGTCAAGTACTGGGCGACCTTTGCGCCGGTGAAATCAGACAGATGCGAGCTCAATATCTGACTACAGTCAACTGGGAAACATACATCCACAAATCTTTCTGCAAAACAGCATCGTTGTTTGCAGCCGCCAGTCACAGCGGCGCCATATTGAACGGATGCCCGAACGAAACCATCGAGTCGCTAAAAGAGTACGGTCGTAACCTGGGGATACTCTTCCAAATCGTTGACGATCTTCTCGATGTCACAGGCAACACCGAAAAAATGGGGAAGGAAGCCGGAAGCGATTTGCAAAGCGGCATTTTGACGGCACCAACTTTATTCATCCTCGAACGCGGCGATGCAGTCTCGCAATCCCTTGAAGAATTGATCAAGACGCGGGCGGTGAATGAGCCGGAAGGAACACAGAAAGCTCTTACCATCATTAGAGAAAACGGTGGCGTTGAACAGACTGTAGAAATGGCACGCAAATATGGTCGCGCCGCCAAAGACTGCTTAACTGTCATTCCCACAAGCCCTTACAAGACTTCTCTTGAAGGATTAGTTGACTACATTTTGACAAGGACGACCTGATACTGCCGATGACCACCAGCGATTCGCATTCCAAACAATCGTTGGGCTTTCGCCCTGTCTTTCGTAATGGACCGCTGGGAATTTTCGCCTCAGTCAAACTGACAATTGTATTGCTGACGCTGTGTGCCGCCACGATCTTGCTCGGAGCCTGGTGCCCGCAAGAATCTGCAGTCGGGCAGGAAAAAGTCATCGAACAATTCGGCGAGGAAATGGCTGTAAATCTCCACAACTGGGGAATCACAGACATCTTCCACACTCCATTCTTCCTTATTTTGATCGCTCTTTTAAGCATGAACATGGTCGTGGGAAGCCTCGACAAAGTTTTTCCAAAACTGCGACTGCTCAAGTTGCCTCTGCAATTTTTCGGACCGGATCAGATTGCAAAAATGCCTTTCAACACGACGTTTGCCGCCGGTGCGAGCCCTGCTGAAACGCTGGAAAAATTACAGATCAAACTGCAGCAAAAAGGATTCAAGACTGTCGTACACGGCAACGAGCTTGCCGCCGAATCAGGAAAAATTGGACGGTATGCGCCAACTACTACCCACATCGGTCTTCTGTTGTTGCTGCTTGGAGTGACGATCACCTCATGGACAGGGTTCTCAGGATTCAAGCCAGTACGCCTGGGAGAAGATCTTTCCTTTCAAGACTCAGAACACTCAAAACAGTGGATCGGCAAACTACCGACCTGGAAAGTGCATGTAGATGCCACCAGACGCGAAGACTATGAATCAGGCGATGCCAAACAATGGTATTCGGATCTTTCAGTCATCGATGAGAAAGGCAAAGTCTTAGAGAAACAGCAAATTTCAGTCAACACCCCACTTGAGTATAAAGGCGTCGACGTCTATCAATCGAGCTGGGGACTTGACCAGCTGGTCATTGCCTTCAACGACAACGAAAAAGCTCTCGATTTGCGCCAGATGGGCAAACTCTACGCAGCATTCCTGCCACTCGACGGGGAGACTGTTCTGATCATGTCTCTGCGCAATCAGACCGCCCCGCTCAGGCTCTTTGCCAAAAGACCCGACTGGGAAGCACCAAAACTTATCACTGAAATACAGCAAGGCAAATCAGTCAAGTTAGGCTCTGTAGAAATCAAATATGTACGACCTGTACCGGTCACAGGATTGCAATACAAAAGCGATCCCGGTTTGCCCATCACTTACATAGCCTTTGGCTTCATCATGCTCGGAGTGATGCTGGCGGCAATTCCGTTCCGCCATGTGTGGGTGAGTGTATCAAAAGACGGCGCCGAGTCGGGTTCAAAAGTTTCTATCGGCGGGCGCTCAAAGAAAGCAAAAGTTGGTTTCGAAAGAATGATCACTAAAATCATCGAGTCTATGCAAGCAGAGCTGCCTCCACCCGTAGTGGCAACTGCAGTCGACCCGGAGACTGAAGTGCAAGGCACAGAAGCAGAACCGCCTAAGAACCTGGACCTGTTTCAAGCTGGTCCGTCCACATCCATCAAGGAGTAAAAATCAATGTCTGACTTCCAGTTAGCTTTGACAAACACAGCCGGCGTGTCATCAGTAATGTCATTCTGGGTCTTCGTCGCCTCCAATGGCGTCAAGAAATACCACGACAAGATGATGACAGCAGCATCAATAGTGATGGGTGTTGGCTTTGTGGCACTGACTCTGGCGATCATCGCGCGGGGCGTAGAAGCACAGAGGTTCCCACTGGCAAACCTCTATGAATCACTGCTCTGGTTCGCCTGGGCAACGATGGGCGGCTATCTGGCACTGGCAAGCGCATATGGCATTCGCCAGTTAGGCTGGCTGGCTGCTATGTTGGCGGCGACAATGTTCCTTTATGGCAGTTGGCTTCCTGCCAATCAGCAAACCATCACTCCACTGGTGCCGGCACTGGTGAGCTACTGGCGGCAAATTCATGTGCCACCATTGATAGTATCGTATGCGATGTTCTTCTTGAGCGGTTTGTCTAGCTTGCTTGAACTTTTCCATGCCAGACGCAAAGTCTCACTGACTTTGTCTATTACAACGATAGTGCTCGCCTTCACAGCGATCGGGCTGGGCACATTCACCTCAGTTGACACTAAATGGTTGCAACTACTCTTCGTCGGAGCCAGTCTCACGGGCACCATCGGCGCCTACTATGCGCTGAAAATTCAGAGCGGCGAAGCGAATCAGAAACAAGCGGAGATATATGATGATGTGAGCTATAGAGCCATCGCCATTGGCTTTCCACTGCTCACTATCGGTATCATCACTGGCGGGCTCTGGGCCAATCACGCCTGGGGCACATACTGGTCGTGGGACCCTAAAGAATCGATGGCTCTTGTAACGTGGCTGAGCTACGCCGCATACATCCATCTGCGCGTGCACCACGAGGCCTCTGCCGAAAAACTCTCGGTTGTATCGGTGGCCGGATTACTGCTCACACTGCTCACCTACCTGGGCTTCAATTCACTGGGCTTTGGCGGTTTGCACAGCTACGGCAAGTTCAAGTAAAAATCGGCAAAACGCACACAGGGAGCCTCTTATCAGGCAGCCGGTAAACGGCGACGAAAGAGGAAGTAAACGTGCACAAAAGAGCAAGTAAAGAGCCCGTAAAGTCGAGGAGTTCTAGGGTAAACCCGATTACCAAGTGTTGAACGGAACATTTAAATAAGAGAGGCGTCTGAAATCTAGGCGGGCTTTGAAAAAAGGATTGAGCGTCTTTAAGAGGCGAACTTTTGTGCGCCTTTAAGCAAAGTCGGATGTCTGGTACGACGCCAAGTTGAGGACCGAGTACCAAATGGATTCTACGAGAGCGGCCAAGCGCCGATAGATAAACTATGACAAGAAAGTACGCAGTAGCAGTAGATGACAACCTGGAAGATGACCTGTTACCGGGTGCCACCGGTTTTTCGTTCGCCGATGAAGTCGATGAGAGCTCGCTTGGAGATGATACCGACGAACTTGAAGAGCCAATTCGTGCGCGCGGCCGTGGCGTGGTTTCAGAAGATCCAATCCAGTTATACCTCCGTTCGATTGGTCGAATCAAACTGCTCGCAGCATCAGAAGAAATCGAATTAGCCCGCAGAATCGCAAAAGGCGACATGATCGCCAAAAAGCGCCTCGTACAATCGAACCTTAGATTGGTCGTGAGCGTTGCGAAAAAATATCAAGGTCGCGGACTCCCTTTTCTTGATCTCATTCAAGAAGGAAACGTCGGTCTGATCAGGGCTGCCGAAAAATTCGATGCAGAGCGAGGTTACAAGTTCTCCACCTATGCAACCTGGTGGATCAGGCAGGGAATTACTCGTGCGCTGGCCGACAAGTCACGCACGATCAGAGTGCCCGTGCATATGGTTGAAACCATCAATAATTTGCGCAAAGTGACGCGAAAACTATCGCAAGATCTTGGACGCAGACCAACGATGGAGGAACTTGCAGCAGCAATGAATGTGACATTGACTAAGGTCAAAGAAATTCTTGCGGCCAACCGTTTGCCTCTTTCGCTCGACACCCCATACGGCGAAGACGACGATAACTCGCTTGCCGAATTGGTTGAAGACGAAAATTCGACCAGACCTGAAGACTCGACTGAAGCGAGTTTGATGGCATCGGATATCAGAGGCGTTCTTTCAACTTTGACACCACGCGAACGCGATGTGTTGATTTTGAGATTCGGTCTGAACGATGGTAAACAACGCACGTTGGAACAAGTAGGAAAGATGGTCGGTATTACCCGCGAAAGAACGAGACAGATTGAGCTCAAAGCTCTTCGAGCTCTACGTCAATCGAAGGTGACATCGAAACTGAAGGATTATTTGAACGAATAAGTCGCACAAATAATTCAACACAGGATCAGCAGGAATCAGGAATCAGAATTCTCAGGACTCAGAATTCAGGATTCAGGATTCAGGATTCAGGATTCAGGATTCATCGCAAAAGACCGGCGCAAAACGCCGGTCTTTCTGCTTCTAGAATGCCAAACAATCAGATAGGGTGCGACTAGCTGTTGCTTTCGAACTGCCCTTCTTGTGTACGACGCGACGTAACATAGTTGTCTACTTTGTCTTTCAGATCAGTTGCTTTGTGCTTAACGCCATCGTACAAATCCAGGGTTTTATCGGCCAGGTCATCACGCAACTCTTTACCAGGTTTTTGCGCCATCAATAGCCCAGCGCCAAATCCCATTCCCATACCGGCAATAGCGCCCGCAACTGCACCTGTAGCGCAACCGGCGAAGAAAACAACTTGTAGCCATCTAAAATTCAAAACGTTCTTCAACATCTGCAAATCCCCACTTCTAGTTCGTCTAACAGTAAAACGACTGACGAGCGCTTCCAAAAGTTTCGGTTGGGTTAGCGCTTGATATTTAAAATTCCAAATAAAGTGTCTCACACGTAACGAATCGGCACATTATTCGGAGCCTTTGACGACCACGGGCCGTTCACATTAGACACAAATGTGCTGACTCTGACTAACTCGCCGAATATTAACGCCAAGCTCTTAAACGCGAATCTCTTGAATAACGCCGTCTTTGACGAGAATTTCCCCACCTTCAAGGCGCTGGAAAATATTTTCGCCAATGCGAACTTCGACTGGATTTTCGACTGTAAACTGAGTCACGACGCTGCCTAATGGCAATTCGTTCAAGGCCTGGAATTGTCCTTGCATCTCTTCCTTCAGCTGCAACAGACGCATCTTTTCTGCCTCTACTTGCTGTCTGATGGTTTCCATCTGCATACGCGCATCAGCTGTAACAACTCCGGCAGTGCGTTTCTCTATATCAGCAATAGCGCGCTTGCCTTTGAACTCTAGCTGCTGTAATTCGGCATCGATTTGCTGAAGATTGCGGTTAATTTCTTGCCCGACCTGGTTCTTGAAGTTCTCTGTGACGATTGCTCTCACCGCAATCTGTCGCACGAGCTTAATGGTTTCAACCATCGAATCCTCCTAACCAAGGCACCCAATCGAATCTTCAGACTTTAGTTTAGCAGAAGCGCCGTGCTGCTTAACCAAGCCACAAGCGGCCAGGTAAACAAAACATACGCCTCACTTGAAAAGCGCTATCGAGGCGCTTGTCAAGAAAGTCTTACGGTCTAGAATCTCTCGCTAATCGATTTAGCCTGAGTGAACAAGAGCAAATAGTCTCTGCCACCTGCTTTAGAATCGGTTCCGCTCATGTTGAATCCGCCAAATGGCTGCACTCCAACAAGAGCACCGGTACATTTACGATTCAAGTAGAGGTTTCCGACGTGGAAATCGCGACGAGCCTGCTCAATATTGCGACGATTACGAGAGTAAACACCGCCGGTCAATCCAAACTCCGTATTGTTAGCGATATCCAGGGCATGGTGCCAATCTTCAGCCTTAATAACTGCAAGCACTGGTCCGAATATCTCTTCCTGCGCAATTCGTGAAGTCGGACTGACACCAGCAATGATGGTAGGTGGAATGAAGAAACCATCTTCCGGTTTCCCCTGAGCTTTTCCACCCGTAATGCACTGTCCTTCACCTTTGCCCACTTCAATGTACTCGAGAATGCTCTGGTAGGCTGATTTTGATGCGACCGGACCCATATTCGTCTTCAGCTCTTCGGCCTGACCGATATGTAGCTTTTCGGTGCGCTCTTTGATTTTTTTCACGAACTCATCGTAAATAGCTTTGTGCACAATGACGCGCGAGCAAGCAGAGCACTTCTGCCCCTGGAAACCAAATGCGCTTGCGACAACACCGTCAGCGGCAACGTCCAGATCGACATCTTGATCGACGATAATCGAGTCTTTACCGCCCATTTCGGCAACCACTCGCTTGATCCACAACTGACCAGGTTGAGCCTTGGCTGCCAGTTCTGTGATACGCAAACCGACTTCTTTCGAACCGGTAAAGGCAATAAATCGAGTCTTCGGATGTGTGATCAAGAAATCACCGACGGAAGCTCCCGGTCCTGGAAGGAAGTTCAATACACCAGCCGGCAAACCAGCTTCTTCCATCAACGCCATGAACTGATAAGCGATAGTTGGCGTTTCGCTGGATGGCTTCAGGATGACTGTATTGCCCGAAACAATGGCTGCAGTTGTCATGCCGGCCATGATTGCAAGCGGAAAGTTCCAGGGCGGAATAACTATGCCAACGCCAAGTGGAAGGTAGTGCAATTCGTTCTCTTCACCATTGAAAGGAATCAATGGCTGAGGTTGAGAAAGTCGAACCATTTCTCGACCGTAAAACTCAAGAAAGTCGATCGCTTCGGCTGTATCGCCATCCGCTTCTGCCCAGCTCTTACCGATTTCGAGAATCAACCAGGCAGAAAACTCATGCTTGCGAGCACGTAACAGCGCCGCTGCCTTGAAGAGATATCTTGCTCGCTCGACTGGCGGCACTTTCTTCCAGGTTTCAAATGTTTCCAGCGCTACTTTCATGGCTCGCTCAGCATGCTGAGTGGTGGCCTTGGAAAACCTGCCTATTTCCTGCTTTGGTGCACCGGGGTTAGTGGAAACGATGTGATCGTCGGTGAGAATTTTTTCTCCACCGATTACAAGAGGATAGGTCTGACCAAGTTGCTTCTTTACCTTGGCTAGAGCAGCCTTCATCGCCTCTTGATTGCTTGAGACGGAAAAATCGGTAAATGGCTCATTACGAAACTCTGTAAGCATTCCACAGTTCTCCCAACGTTATCCGCAGACAATAGTATCCGGCTTAAGAAGCAGGTCTACGAATGATAACGGTAGATTTATAGTTGCTTATATGACGCTGCCAACATTCCCCGTCTCATCACAAATAGGTCGAAAAACTGAGCCGGGGAAACAAGCATCGACAGCCGGAAAAGCGACACCACATACAGTGGCAGCATCGACCAACCGATTGAAAGTTTGCTTTTTGCAGGAGCGATGTACAGGGCATAAGCTTGTCGACACTGCAACGATCAAACGCAGTCTAAGCCTACAGAAAGGCATAAGAAGCCTGTAACTCAATTTTTCCCTGATTAGTTATAATTGGCTCAGCGACTCGCGGAGCAGCATCAATGAAGCAATACTTAGACCTGATCAGATATATCCTGGCAAACGGTGAAAAAAGAGAAGATAGAACCGGCACCGGGACAATTTCTGTTTTTGGTCTGCAAACCAAATATGATTTGCGAGAAGGTTTTCCTCTTCTGACCACGAAAAAAGTCAAGTTCGACGGCGTACTACGCGAACTGCTGTGGTTTTTGCGCGGCTCCACGAATATCAACGATGATCTGGCCGCATACACACCGATCTGGGACGCATGGGCAGACGAAGACGGTGAACTGGGTCCGATTTACGGTTATCAGTGGCGCCACTGGCCGAAATTCGTCGAAGACGAAAAAACTCACCAGTACCGCAAGGAACATATCGATCAAATACAGCAAGTTCTCGACCAGATCAAAAACAATCCAAATTCCCGACGTTTGATCGTTTCAGCCTGGAATGTAGCGGACATTGACAAGATGGCGCTGCCTCCTTGCCATATGATGTTTCAGTTCTATGTCATCAACGGTCGACTTGATTGCCAGCTTTATCAGCGCTCAGCAGACATGGCTCTGGGAGTGCCTTTCAACATAGCCAGCTATGCGCTTCTGATGTTGATGGTGGCGAAAGAATGTAAATTGACTCCGGGCATTTTTACACACACATTCGGCGATGCTCACATCTATCTCGATCACATCGACGGTTTGCAAAAACAATTGCAACGGCAACCGGGTCCTCTTCCGACCGTGGAAATAGCAGACAAGCCATTCTTCGAACTGAAATACGAAGACTTCAAACTGATCAACTACGAACATCAGGGATTTATCAAATTCCCAGTCTCTGTCTAGGATGACACAAATTTCTTCAACAAAAATCGACCTGGTCGTAGCATGCGATCTAAATCGAGGCATAGGCAAGGAAAACGGGCTGCCATGGCGCCTTCCCGGCGACATGAAACACTTTCGTGAACTCACTTCTAACGTTGAAGATCCAGCAAAACGCAACGCGGTCTTGATGGGCCGGAAAACATGGGAATCGATTCCAACAAAATTCCGCCCCTTGCCCAATCGCACCAATGTTGTGCTGACACGCAACACGGCTTATCAACTGGACTCTACGGTGCTCAAAGCGACCTCGATAGATTCGGCAATTGAACAGCTCGCTGCATTACAAATCGAAAAATACTTCATAATTGGTGGTGCGCACCTTTACGAACAGGCAGTAAATCATCCATCATGTAATTTCCTGTATTTGACACAGATTGATGAAAGATTCGAGTGTGATGTATTTTTCCCAAACTTCGAGCCTCTTTTCACGCTGATCTCTACATCAAAAACATTTGACGAAAACGGAATTCGATTTTGCTTCAAAAAATTTCAACGAAATCACCAGGAGTGACACTAGCAGCCATTTTCGCAGCGACCATCTGGTGCTGCGGGCAACTCACGTACGCCTCTAACCAAAAGATAGCGTCGAAACTCACTGCCGCTGAAACGTCAACTCAAAACAAGGTGACCACAGCGAAATCAACATCCGCGAAATCAACATCTACGAAATCATCATCATCGGTCCAACAACCAGCAAGCAAAGCACCGGTCGCACTTTCAGCTGTACAGCGGGGCGAAAAGGTTTTCAAAAAAGCTTACTGCGAAGGTTGCCATGCTGGTGGATACAATGCCATGAGTCCTGACAAACCGATCAAAGGCAGCGCCTTTCTACAAAAATACAAAGACGATCTAATTCTCGAAAATACTATCCGGAAAGGCTTTCCAGACGAGGGAATGCCGGCTTTCGGCAAGGATCAAATTTCAGAAAGCCAGATGAAAGATCTAATCCTATATATAAGATCGCTTTCTTCCACCAAATAAATTCATGCGCGATGAATTTACACCTGAGTTAGTAATCCGGGCTTACGCCTCTGGAATCTTTCCGATGGGCGACGATTCCGGACCAATACGCTGGTACTCCCCGGATCCGCGTTGTATCTTCGATCTATATGACTTCCACGTACCGAAGCGATTGGCCCGGACATATCGCCAGGGAATCTTTGACATTAGAATCAATACGGCATGGGAAGCTGTCATGCGCAAGTGCGCCGAACGCGAATCAACATGGATTACCGATGATATCTTTCGCGTTTACACTCAGTTGCACAATATGGGCGCAGCGCACTCGGTTGAAGCTTACTATGAAGGAAAACTTGCCGGAGGTTTGTATGGTGTTAGCCTGGGCGGAGCCTTCATGGGTGAGTCTATGTTTCACGATGTCACCGATGCTTCAAAAGTCTGTTTAGTCTTTCTAGTAGAGCATTTACGAGAGCGTGGATTTATTTTGCTCGACTCTCAATTTATGACTTCGCACCTGGCTACTTTCAACGCCAAACTCATCTCAAAGGCTGAGTATATGGCTCTCTTGCGAAAGGCGCTAACAATCAGCGCCCGGTTCGATTGAAAAGAATTACAAATGCGCATCAGCAACATACAAAAGAAAAATCCCGCAATCGATGCAATTGCGGGATTCGAGATTAATTGAGCAAAGATTACTTGCCGACCATTTTCTTAGCGCCAGAGCCCATCTTCTTGAGTCCTTCGCCGATCTTCTTTGGTCCCCACATAATTCCGTTGCCGATTTTCTTGCCAGCGGCTTTTATTTTGTTGTCGCTCGCTGCAGGCTGGGCTGCTTGTGAAAAAGCTGGAATCGAGCTAGCAAGCGTGGTTGAGGCTAGTAATACTAGCAACAAGGACTTCTTCATGAACATCTCCTTACAGTACTGCGCATTGGCATGCGAGTTCATTATAACTACTAGATAGTGAAGACGCCGTGTAATCCGCTTCATAAACTATCGATCATGGCGGAAGGCAGGCGATCCAGCGGAACTGCGATCGATCATGCCGGAACAGCGGTCAATCATAACGGAATGGCAGTAAAACATAACGGAACGGCAGTCAAACATAAACGGAACGGCAGTCAAACATAAACGGAACGGCAGTCAAACATAAACGGAACGGCAGTCAACATAAACGGAACGGCAGTCAAAGATAACGGGGCCCTACAGAAAGTCTCCAATGCCACTCGTAACCGGCATTGACACTGAAAGTGGTGTCACAAGCAAGCGACTTAAAATCCGCTGTCTGTCGGAGTTCCGGCGTTCGATGCAGACGTGCCGTTTCCACGCCGCTGTTGCTGAAAACCTTGCTGTTGACTCATGCCCCCAGCTCGACCGCCACCGCCACCGTTTTCGATTATTTGCGCAGAGATGATCCTGTCGCCGCGTCCGATGCTGCGCACGACATTGATACCATCTACAACGCCACCGAAAATCGCGTACTGGCGATCAAGTTGAGGCACTGGACTTTTCGTAATGTAAAACTGACAGCTGGCCGAATTTGGATTCTGAGAGCGAGCCATTGCCACAACGCCTGCTGCATTGTGATGCAATGCCGGCGATATTTCCAAATTGAGATACCGTGTCTGTCCCGTCTGAGGGTCAACGAAATCGCCAGTGCCATTACCGTTCGGATCTCCACCCTGGATACACCATGTCTCTATGCGATGAAAGGTGAGACCGTTGTAGAAACCTCTACTGACCAGATCGAGAAAGTTACCGGCTGTGTAAGGAACCAGACCACGGTACACTCTGATGACGATATTTCCGCGCGTCGTTTGCAACATGACGATCGGATCCGACCCCTGCGCCATCGCTGCAGGTAAACTACACATAACCAATGTGGCCGCTACAATCAATTTAGCGATTTGCAATTGTATTCTCTCTCAAAACGTTCTTATATATAGTATGGCTCGGCCCGATAAATATTCCCAAATATCGACAGATCTAAAACTCCTTCAGACTGGGTAAAAGAACTGCAAGTGAAAGGTAACCCGACAAATGGCTCTATATGCTGATTTGCACCGTCATCTAGGTGGTGCGCTACATCCCCGGATAATCTATAAGTTTTTGCAACGCAAAGACCATCGGGTGCTGAACTATTTCCCCGATTACGAAGGGTTTTATAACTGGTTCACGCGTCCATGCAGATCGCTGGAAGAGTTCGTCAAAATTCACACTCTTGTGGAAGAACTTCAAAGTCTTGAACATCTTCCATACTTCTGTTTGAGACTGTGCAGGGGCGCGTACACATTTGAGAACCTGCAATATCTGGAACTCAGATACAATCCCTACTTCAGAACTGACCACGATGCGCCGGAAGCGATTCGCCTCGGCAAGATGAACGAAATCGTAGAAGTGATCACAGCAAACGTTCGACCGGCAGACTATCCGATCATCGTCAAACAAATTTTGTGCCTGGACCGCAGACTGCCATTACCAATCAACGAAGCCATACTGAAGTGCGCAATCGACAATATTGGACCAGTGGTCGGAGTGGATCTGGCCGGACCAGAGATAAATCCCCAACTCTGGCAAGAATGGGTGGCGCTTATGGCAAAAGCTCGGGCAGCCGGTCTCAAAACAACCTCACATCTTGGTGAAACCGGAATAGACAACGTTCATCCACAATACTTCACAGTGCTCGATCGGATCGGTCACGGCATTCACATTCCGCTGGAACGTCCCGATATGTTGAAAGAACTGGCGCGACGCTCAATCACCCTGGAAGTTTGCCCGACGAGCTACAGACAGACCGGAGTACTGAATGATTTTGGGAAGCTTCGCACAGTCTTCACTCGTTGCAAGGAAGCAGGCGTAGCTATTGCCGTCTGCACAGATAACCCAGGCAGGAACCCCTCTCCCTGCACTCTGCCGGGAGAATACGAAAGACTCATAGATCATGACGTCATCGATTTCTCAGATTTGAAGCTTCTGCAAAACGAAGGATTTAGATCAGCGTTCGGATTCGTCGGCGGCGCTCGACACAGTCGCGATTAGTCCCCAGATGCTGCTGCAGACCTTGGAAACCATCGCACCATTTATGGTGACGAGGGCAATTCTCCACTCTGCCAATTTCCTTTACTTTGCTTGATATTTGTTTCTGGTATATACCGGACCACACTTCTTACAGAAAACCCGAACTATTACGTCAAAACTGCTGAAGTTCTGATTAGAACTGGTTTTGGAATGATCCGCGCATTATCTGGAGATCATCAATTGCATCGGCAAACAACACTGCGATATCGACAGAAAAAAGACACGCAAAGTTGCATGAGCACTCGGAATGTACAGAAAAAAAATGCATTTAGCTCTTCAGCTATCGTTGGGAGCGTACTCAATCGGAACCAGTCGATCGGATGGAGAGGAAAAAAGGAAAATTGACTCCAATTTGACAAATTTGGAAATAGATCAGCTCACTCAAGAAAATTTTGAAAAAATTTTTTTGGCACCAAAATCGAGCGATATCGAAGGCAGTACCATCGAAAAACGGCTTGATAAGCCAACTTCAAAATAAGGCGAACAAGTGTGACCAAAACAACGATGCCCAAAATTGAAAAATCGAAGTGATCTATATATTGCGGAATTTGTAATTTGAAGGTACTCTAGTTTGCGTGTGGTGTGATTCGTTAGAGTGAAATTTCGCTCTTACCAAAAAAAGTAATGGTGGCATAGGAAAAACCAAACGTTGCCAATCAAGGTTTATTCAATTTGCAGTTTGCCCATTGAAAAATTCCTTGCCAGCCATAACTAATTCGGGAGGAAAAAATAATGGCAGCAAAACCAAAGAAGAAAAAAGCGACACGGAGAAGCAAAGTCTCCCCAGCGGCAGCTATGGCAGAAGAAGCCGGTTCAGCCGGTTCCGCAAAGCCTAAAAAAGCGGCCAAAAAGCCAAGAAAGGCAGCAGCTAAAAAAACAACTGCTAAAAAGACAGCAGCCAAAAAGCCTGCAGCCAAAAAAGCAGCCCCTAAAAAAGCTGGAGCCAAAAAGGCAACCGCCAAAAAGACAACAGCTAAAAAAGCAGCCCCTAAAAAAGCTGGAGCCAAAAAGACAACAGCTAAAAAAGCAGCTCCTAAAAAAGCTGGAGCCAAAAAGGCAGTAGCAAAGAAGGCGACCGCGAAGAAAGCCGCTCCTAAGAAAGCCGGTGCAAAGCGCGCAACCGCCAAGAAAACCACTCGCAAAGCCGCTCCTAAGAAAGCTGGCGCGAAGAAAGCAACTGCTAAAAAGGCAACTGCTAAGAAAGCAGCTCCTAAAAAAGCAGCAGCCAAAAAGACAACTGCTAAGAAAGCAGCTCCTAAAAAGGCAGCAGCCAAAAAGCCAGCTAAAAAGGCCGCTACAAAGAAGAGAGCAACCAGAAAAACTGGTGCTAAGAAAGCTAAAGCATCGGCAGCCACCACTAACGGTGGAGATAACGCCGGCGGAGAATCCTCAGAAGGTTAATCGCCCGCCTAGCTTGAAAGTGTTGAAGCCCTGGTCCAACGACCAGGGCTTTCGCTATGCGATGCCGAAAACCCTTGCGCCCCAAGACTTACGGCACAGCCGTTTGCCTTGAGAAGGTAAAACATATTTTGCTCGAATTTCTGTCTAAGCAAGCGTCTGGTTCAGAAACGCCTCGGTGGTGTTCCAAATTTCCGCCAGCGACTTTATGAGTTGGTGGTCATCATCCAGAATTTCGAGCCGAACTTTTTCGGGATTTAGCTCCTTAAAAGCCACACTTTCCTCAACTGGAACTGTTTCATCATTTTTGCCGTGAAAGACAACTGTCGGTACGTTCACTTTAAAGCCGTCGGTCGCATATTTTTCAGCATCGACAATAAAGTTGTAATCGAGCCTGGCATTATCGTTAAGACCATAGTGAAAAACGTCCATATAGCCTGTTTCACGCCATTCCAGCAAGCCATTTTCACCCAGCATCTCTGACCAGCGCCTCGGCAATCCGAAACCAGGCGCAAGCAACACCAGCGCTTGAATTGATATCAATGACTGAGCAAGCAAAGTTGCAAGCAATCCCCCCATACTTGATCCAATTACAAGAAGTTCGCTATCTGGACCAAACTCACTTAGACACTGACGCGCAATTTGCAGTTGACTGGTCAGAGTCATTTGTGTGAACGCCGGCTTATTTAAATCCGGAACCACGACTTCAATACCAACCTGATTCAGTCTATCAACGAAATATTGCGCTTTGGTAGATTTCGGACCCGACGCAAAACCGTGTAGGTATAAGGCTTTCGTTGATTTAGATGCTTGAGATTTAGTCACAACAGTTTGGTTCTATGAAGTTCAGCCGAAAACACATCAACTCGTTCCGGCCGCTGCTTGCAATTTTCAGGAGAGACAATCGGAAGCGTAAATGATAATGCAAAGTGTGCGAGAGGAGAATACGGCAGAAAAAATTGTTGCAGTGCAACGAGTGAATGTTGATTCGGAGTTGCACAAGCCTCATCCATTTCTATTCCAGGTTCAGCTAAAGGAGCGCTTACAAAATTTTTTTGCATGAGTAGAGAGCTTTTCTTTCCATTGCACCTGGATCTGCGCACAAATGACTTGCAGAGCCGATTACACGCAATCGACAATGGAAACATTGAAAGCACAAATAAGCTGGCACCACCCCTAATGCCATAGTGGTTTAGCGTGTTGAGGAACCCGATCAGGTAGTTCGCTTCACCTTTCGCCCGTGAGATTTCACAGCAGTTGTCCGTTATTTCCACAACATCGCTTAGACGGATTTGATCGCCAGTAAGTTACCCTTCGAGCTTTAGCCTTGTGATGATCTCAACGAACATCTCGCAAAAATTCTCTCTGCAAATGCTCGAACGATTTATCGATCGAACTCGCTATCGTTCAATGCAAATCCCTACCAGGCTGGGAGTTGTTTAAAAGTTGATTGACTGACAGAAGAGAAATAGAGATATTGAAGATCCCTCGAGAGAAAGGGGAATACCTAGTCTCATAGAAGCTTGTGAGAAATCAAGTGACGACGATAAAGTCCACGCGGTTTTCACACGCCTATCTATATAAAGGTAGTAGTCCAATCAGCAAAATTCGTCTGATAATATTCGACACAGGAGAAATACATGCAACGACTTTCCAAAACAGAACTCACCGCACTTTTGACGGTGCTCGGATTATCAAGCGCTGCCATCGCCAACGCTAATCCAGTTAGCAGCACTGAGAAACAATTCCTTGTCGCTGAAAAGGAAGGTGCCAAAAAGTCCGGAGAAATGGCTTGTGGCAAAGGCGCATGCGGCGCAGATGAAAAGGGCGCAGCCGCAGCCAAAGAGAAAGCCGCCAAAACGGAGAAAAAGACCGAGAAAAAGACTGAGGAAAAGAAAACTGAGACTAAGAAAAAAGCAGCTAGCTCCTCCAAGTGAGCGTTGTTTAAGTAATGTTGAGGTCGCAAAAGTAACTCACATTTGGTTATTTCAGTTTTTACACAGTTATTACAGACTGGCGGATAAGGCTTAATGATGGTGTCATAGGATCACCGCTAGTGCCCTCATGGATGACGTTTCCATGGGGAGTTCGTTTAGAAGTGTAGGAGGACTACAATGCAGAAGACTCAATTGGCAGCAGCTTTGGTTGCGGTGCTTGGTTTGACAATGGGCGGAGCCGCCTTTGCAGCTGACGCTGAGAAAAAGGCTGAAAAGTCAACAACAGTAACTGAAAAGAAAGAAACAGCTACTGAAAAGGGCAAAGAAGGCGCTTGCAAGGGCAAAGATGCTTCATGCAAGACCAAAGAAACAAAGAAGAAAGAAACAAAGACCACCAAGAAAGAAAAGAAGGGCGACAAGTCCACAGAAACTAAGACTGAAACCAAATCAGAAGAAACCAAATAGTTCTAAGTGACTATTTGGTCTTTTTTTTGAAACGGTCAATCGCATTCTGTGCGCGGTGTAGAATCACTTCATGACCAATCAGTTCTTAGCTGCAAAAAAACAGCTGCCAAATTTAGGCATCGGTTTAGGGTTGCGCAGAGAACTAGCCAATGAAACATTCGACAACGCGAACAAAATTGACTGGTTGGAATTAGTTCCTGAAAACTACATGGGACTTGGGGGGGCTGCGAGACAGCGACTTGAGAAAGTTGCTTCACGCTTCCCCCTCGTTTCTCATGGGGTGAACTTGTCTCTCGGCTCGACTGACGAACTCAACCCCGACTATCTGGCGGCGCTAAAAAAGCTGGTCGACCGAATCGACGCACCATGGTTTAGCGACCACCTCTGTTTTACCAGTGTGGATGGTGTCTACCTGCATGATCTATTACCGCTTCCGTTTTCAAAGGAAGCCGTGAAACATTGCGCCAGTCGCGCGCGGCAAGTGCAGCACACACTCAACCGACCTTTTCTGATTGAAAATATTTCTGCCTACATGCACATGCCGGGCGGCGAGATGACTGAGGCGCAGTTCCTTTCATCAGTGCTGGAGGAAGCCGACTGCGGCATGCTTCTCGACGTCAACAACGTCTATGTAAATTCGCAAAATCACAAATTCGATCCATTTGAATTTCTCAAACAGATTCCTCTTGAAAGAACTGTACAGATTCACGTCGCCGGCCATTCAACCGGTGAAGGCACAATCATCGATACGCACGGCTCAGCAATTATAGAGCCTGTTTTTCAACTACTGAAATTTGTACTTGAACGCACTGACGTCAAAGCGGTGATGATTGAGCGCGATCAAAACTTCCCTCAATTTTCCGAACTATTGGACGAGCTGGCACGCATTCGTGCCATAGCAAACGAGGTGCAACCCACACTCGCATCAGTTAGTCGGGCCCATTTGAGCTTCGATCAAAGCGCACCGATCATCGAATCATCTAAAGGACGCGAAAATGTTGGCGCCGCCCTCACTGCATGAAGTAGAACAGATACTTTCTTCGCTCTGGTTGAAGGAATCAGTTCGCCGGAGCTTTCAGAAAGACGAAGGCTGCATCGCGTCTAGCATTGCAGGAAGTATAGACAAAAGTGGAGTCGAACTGTATGCGACTTTAATTGAGTACGGTCAACAAGATCTGATGGCGTCGGTTTACCCATATTGCGCCAGGATCTTGAAAAAGAAGTGGGAGCCGACAGTTCGCGAGTATTTCTTGACCTATCCAGCTAACCACTACAACCTCAATCGAGCCGCCCAACGATTTCCACTTTTCTTGAAGAATGAAGGCAAACAGTTTTTGCAGAAATATCCATTCCTCGTGGAACTGGCAGAGTACGAATGGCTGGAACTAGAGCTGCTTGAAGTTGATAAAGACGTCACACCGCAACCGAATCTGGTGCTTTCTAAGCCTGACCAATTCATTCAATTTGGTCCATTACTGAATCCAGCTTTGATCTTGCGGCAATACGAGTATCCAATTTCATCTGTCATCGAGAGAATCGACAAGAAACAATCCATTAGCTCGGTAAAGCCACAGGTTTCGCGCGTGGCGATCTTCAGGAATCCACTGACGAACCATTGCAAATACCTGGATGTTGGCGAAATTGCCTTTGAAGTTATACAAGCCAGCATCGATGTGCCTCATTCGTATGCCGATCTGATCAGTCTCGCCGTAGCGCGAGCGGCAAATCCCGATCCACAGAAAACTGTTGTAGAATTTCTCGACCTGGTAGAGAAACTGCAGGAATTGCAAGTGTTCATTGGCAGCATAAAAGTTTCCTAGGGCGCCAACTGGCACTCGGCAACTTCGAAATCGACTCACCCAAAATCAAAGGACTGTTGAAATGACTAAAGTCTCTAGAATCGCACTTCTGGCATCCGTTATCGCTGTTGCGTCCGCAGCTCAGAGCGCATTGGCAAAAGAACTCAAATTTGAGGTAGGCGATCCGAAAGGCAGAGACAACGTCAACTTCAACTCCAACGCGCCTATTGAAGTAATCAACGGACACACCAGCAAAATTACCGGTTCCGTCTCTATCGACGATTCTCTCGATTTGAGCAAACAGCCGATCGCAGCCGAATTCAACGTCGACCTCGCCAGTATCGACACCGGCATCGCACTGCGCAACGAACATATGCGTGACAACTTTTTGGAAACTGGGAAATACCCGAAAGCTACCTTCAAACTGAAATCGCTTGCAAGCGGCGCCACTGTGCTGAAAGACAAACAGAAGGTGCACCTGGAAGCCAGTGGAGATTTCACGGTTCACGGCAAAACAGTGCAGAAGAAAATTCCTGTCGATGTCACCTATTTCAAATTCTGCCCCGCCACTGCAGGCAAGTTCGAGAACTGCGATCTGCTGCAGATCAACGCTACCTTCCCGGTTGCTTTTGCCGATCACGGTATCAAGCGTCCAGAAATTGTCTTTCAGAAGTTAGCTGACACTGTATTCGTAACAGTCAACGTAACTGCGCACAAAGCTGTTAGCGGTGCCGCTGCACCTGCTAAAACAACTGATAAACCAGCGCCCCAGAAAAAGTAGCGAAGAGGAGCAGGCTGCTCCATGGTGAATGCGCAGGAACGTCGAGGCTGAATGTCTTTTGAAGACCCATCTAAAGTCAAAATCGACCTGGTAGTAGGAGAGGATGACGCTGACCTGACCGAAGTGGTCGGCGTTGATCAATCAGCTACTGACTCGAAATCGCGATCGGAGTCCGAGTCCAACTCGGAGTCTAAACCGAAATCGGAATCCGACTCGATGTCGGAGTCCAAACCGAAATCGGAGTCCGACTCGATGTCGGAGTTTAAACCGAAATCGGAGTCCGAATCGCAGCCTGAGTCCGAGTCGAAGTCGCAATCGTCGGGTCAGGGACTAGAACACTCGCTGCAGCCGTGGAAAAATCGATTCGCCCGTTCTTCCAAAGGCGAAAGCACCCCACAGAATCCAGCACAGCAGCTACGGTCCCTACCCTTTCTGCTCTTGGATTACGGCACCTTCGGATTTGCGATTTTCAACATCGTCGCGATCTCCTGTGCTTTGTTCTTTTCACCTGGTGAACCTGTCTTCATGACAGGCTTTCTTCTGTTTCCAATCTTCGCGGTGCGAATTGTCGTGATGGTCAATTCGGTTAAGGCCAAGGGAAGGTTCGTTTCACTGGGACGAGCCATTCTCCCCATAATCATCAGCAACACAATGACGACCTGGGGAATTTTGCTTGCGCTCTCGGCCCAGGTCGTTGCGCTGGTCTTCCACCAGGTCCGGGGTTTGGAGGCAGCGCTTGGTCCGAGCCGCGAAAAAATTGCAATGGCGGTGTTTGCCTTCTGCGCGGCAGGTTCGATGCAGATTTTTCTAATCGCCATGCTGCTTGTGTCCATGTTGATATTCCAAAGGCTCTTTACCTGGATCTCCCGACGCACGCTGGAAATCAGCGCCGTCGACTTCGGTCATAAAAAGGCCGGCTCGATTGGACTGATAGCTGGTGCGATCTTCGGACTGTGCGGGCTGTACACGGCCCTGGGTATGGGCGGTGAAAATTCCACTCAGACCATGAACATCTCGACATTGATCTGGTCGCTCGGAATTCTTATTTCAAGCCTGTTCTTCACAACGATTTCCCGGATCAAAAAGAAGTAGTCCCACAATTTATTTGCTTATCAGGTGCAGGCGGTGCTAAGTTCAACTATGCTTCATCGCAGGTAAACAAAAATCGCGCCGGCGTTCGAGTGTCTGAGAAAATATTTGCCAGGAACTGACTGAACTGCTGAGCGTCTATATAGACTACATACACGTTTTCAAACTAGAAAGAAGTCATCATGAATTATGCGCTCCGCAGCCGGCAAAAACCGTGGGTTGAGCCAGTCAGACCTGCGTTTCCGAAACGCAAAGACCCTCTGTTCACAGCTTTTCGAATCCTGCAAGTAATCTTCGTCGGGTTGCCGATAATTTCGGGACTCGACAAATTCTTCCATCTCACCACCAACTGGGACAACTATCTCGCACCGTTCATCCCGCAGATCACCCACATCGGTGCACACGAGACCATGATTTTGTTAGCGCCGATAGAGATAGCAATTGGATTAATGGTGGCACTTAAGCCGCGAATCGGCTCGGCAGCTGCAGCCCTGCTTTTTCTTGTAATCTCCCTCAACTGCATGCTCACGCCCGGTCATTTACACCTGGCTTTGCTCGACCTGTCTCTTTTCGGAAGTGCCATCGTTCTCTGCTATTTGAGTTGGGACCGCTAGTAAACATCTCCTCAAAGCGCGGTAGCAGCCTCTCTGCTGCAAGTTAAGAACACCCGCCCACTCGTCAAACCTTGTCCGGTTATTTTCCTTTACAGGAAGCTTCTAACCGCCTTGCACAACAATTTGCCCTAGAAAAACTTTGAACGTCCTGGCTCGTCAAGATTCTCAATCAGAGCTTCACACTCCCGTGAGCTACAATTTCCTGAATGAGTGCCTCGCTAAGACCAATATTTCAGGAAAATCTGCACGGACCCTTCGACATCATAGGCGACGTGCACGGCTGTTTTTCGGAACTGGTAGAACTGCTTTCTCGACTGGGTTACGCAGTAGCTGAAGTCAACTCACAGGCAAAACATTTTTCTGTGATGACGCCTCCTTCGAGAAGACTGATTTTTCTTGGTGATCTGGTAGACCGCGGTCCCGACACTCCATCTGTGCTAGGTCTGGCAATGAGCATGATGTCCGAAAATCAGGCGCTCTGTGTTCCGGGTAACCATGACATGAAACTGGTCAGAAAACTAAAAGGACACGACGTAAAAATCGCCCACGGATTAGCTGAGTCACTTGAACAGATGGCTACTTGCTCGGCTGATTTTGCTGAGAAGGTCATAGATTTTTTCGAGTCACTGCCCAGCCACTTCATCCTCGACAGTGGAAAGCTTATCGTCGCGCACGCAGGCGTAAAAGAATCGATGCAAGGCAAAGACAATCCAAAAGTGCGTGCCTTCACGCTCTATGGCGACGTCAGTGGTGAAAATGACGAGTATGGTCTGCCGATTCGAAAAGACTGGGGTCAGCACTACACTGGTCAGGCATTAGTAGTACACGGACACACGCCGGTGCTCGAGCCAAGAAGAGTTAACAAAACCATCTGCATCGATACCGGTTGCGTTTTTGGTGGCAAGCTCACAGCTTATCGTTATCCAGAGGACGAATTTGTTTCAGTAGCGGCAAAAACCCAGTACAGCCACCACGCAAGACCTCTGGTCTAGTCCTTCAACGCTTCATGAGCTTCTCTTACCACCTGGTCTAAGTCGAAGACTCCTGGGCTAGCGGCTTTTCGAAAATGAGCCAAGAATTCAATGTTGCCCGCTGGTCCTTTCACCGGGGAGTAAGTCAAAGCAACAAGGTAAAGCTCAACTGATTCAGCAAATTCACAGACATATCGCACAACCTGAATATGCGTCTCAGCGGCTTTAACCACACCGCCCTTGCCTACTGCGTTACGGCCCGCCTCAAACTGTGGCTTGACCAGACAAACAACATCCAGGTTCTCGTCATTGGTTGTAACAGAAGCAAGCACAGGCAAAATTTTAGTTATGGAGATAAACGAAACATCCATTACTACAAGACTGGCATCCGGAACTCCGGACTCGTACAAATCTGCAGGTTTCAAGTTGCGAGCATTCAATCGTTCCCGCACAACCACACGCGCGTCGCTGCGCAAGGACCAATCAAGCTGTCCATAACCGACATCGACAGCGTAGACTTTGAGCGCACCACGCTTGAGCAGGCAATCGGTAAACCCGCCCGTAGAAGCTCCAATGTCCAGACAAATTCTTTTTTGCACATCGATCTGGAATGTATCGAGCGCCTTCTCCAACTTCAATCCACCTCGGCTGGCGAATTTAGGCTGGGCAAAACCTGGAAGTAGCTCGATTACTGCCGTTTCAGAAACACTCATTCCGGGCTTCGTCATTTTCTGACCGTTGACCAGAATTGCACCATCCATGATGGCAGTGCGAGCCACTTCACGAGTAGGCAACAAGCCTCGCTCAAGAATTAGCTGATCTAGCCGCTGTCCCTTAGCCACTCTTAGTTCCGATTAACTTCCGATTAAATTCGCCTGTCGCCTGCGTCGGAAGGCTTGTGTACATTGACGTTAATATAGTTCAAATTCTCGCCGTCCGACACAATGACCGCAGTGCTAACGTAGTAATATACCAACCTGGCTATGGAGCAGACCTGGCTGGATGAAGACACCGCCTTGAAAGCGGCTGCCCGAAAGGGTTGGGGGTTCGAGTCCCTCCTGCTCCGCCACTTTTCATTTTCAAGATGACTGCCTCGACAGTTTCATTTCCGCCCTCTTGGATTCCGGCTTGTTCGACCCGGCATCAAAAGGGGTAGATGAACTAAAATGCTTGGATGCAAATTCGTGTCGCGCTATCAACAAAAGATCTAACAAAACTGATTCATACGTCAGTTAGCGTCTCGAGTGTTGAGGGAATTGGCTGTTTTGTCGCCTCACTCGATTCAGCAAAAGCAAAGACGGCTGCAGATTCGACCATCAGCGTCTCTGCAAAAGGGAATGTTTTACAGGTTTCAGGCGTATCGCTGCCTCCTTTCAAAAGTGGCGAATCACTTACTCTACGCTCGCTCGGAACAGCTCCACTGATAGTGACAAGCCTGAAACGACAGCATGGCGCTGCCAACCCCGCGCCGCACTATCTTGGCTCACTCGAAATCAAACCGGTCAACGATTCTGTGCGCATAATTCTCATTACCGATCTGGAAAGTTATGTCAAAGGCGTTTTGCAATCAGAAATACCTGCCAGCTATGAGATTGAAGCTATAAAAGCTCAAGCGGTAGCAGCGCGCACCTATGCGCTAAGGCCACGGCTCGATCATACAAACGACTTTTCCAATGTCTGCGATTCCTTTCTGTGCTGCCAATACTTTGCCGGCGTTCAGACCATCAGCGAGCGTCACCGGGAAGCAATAGCAGGCACAACCAATGAGATTCTTACTTACGAAGGCAAACCAATTCTTGCTCTCTTCAGCTCGAATGCAGGAAGTTGCACTGAGGATTATCAAAACTGTTTCTCCGATCCGGCAACTGGAGCATTTCCCCCGCAAGCTCTGCCCTATCTACAAAGCGAATCCGAAAAAGACTTTGCAGAGAATAAGCAATCTCTCACCGAGGCATCACTCAGAGCAATCTACTTCAACCGGGAATTTGTTTCGGCCGACTCGTGGTCGCCACATTTCCGCTGGAGCGTTAACATGCCGGCCTCGGCTCTGGAAGCGCACATGCATCACGAAATCTCCGAAATGAGAAAAGACCCGACCATCGCACCATTTATAGTGGCTCCAGCCTCACAAGAGTTCGGTCACATCAAATCGTTCAAAGTAACAAAACGAGGTAAGTCAGGCAGCGCAATCGAGCTTGCAATAGAAACCTCAACCGGTGTCTGGACTGTGAAAAAAGAACTCGTCATTCGCAGCGTTTTCAAAAACAGCGAGTTGAAGTTAACCAGGTTGAAGAGTGCGAAGTTGTTCTTTGACTTTAAGCATGACAGTATCGGTTTGCTCTCTTACGTTACCGTTAACGGACTGGGCTGGGGACATGGCGTGGGCATGCAACAGACAGGAGCACAGGGCTGGGCCAAAAGAGGCAAGAACTACAAACAAATTCTTGCTCATTACTTTCGAAACAGCGAAATCACCAAAACTTGACACTAAGTTTGGTACCACTTCCTCTCGACAACCAGGTGTGGTTTTCATAACTTTGGTCCCACATAGCCAACAATAAAGGACTCTCCGCTATATAATCGGCAGAGGGAATTAAAGGGTTAGTACATGGCAACAGAATTCGGTAAACAAAACGTGCAGCAACAATCGCAGGTTTGGTTTTTCCTCTTCTTGACGATTTGCTTTACGCTCTGCGGAGCGGGAGCTTGCCAACCTCTGGATATGGGCGGCGGCGGCGAACCCAAGAAATTCGACCAATTTATTGCAAAAGGCAACACCGCTCTATCTGCTGGAGACTATGCGGGAGCAGAAGACGCCTATACAAAGGCCGAAAAACTCTGTGCCAAAGAATTCGGCAAAGACGACCCACGTCGCGCGACATGCCTTGGATATCTGGCAATGATGTACAAAGACCAGCAGGAATATCGAAAAGCTGCGCTGGTATACAAAGAACTGATCGAAATCCACGAAAAAATCGATCCGAAGAGTGCAGAACTAGCCACCTTCAAGTCGCAATACGTTGAAATTCAACGCAAGATAAAAGAATATGGATTGGACAAAGATCCAAATGCGCCAGTAACGACTAAGCCGACAACCAAACCAGGCGAAAAAGAAGCTGGTAAGAAACCAGCTCAATCGAAAAAGCACTAAGCGCTTTGTTAGCCTTTCAAGCCGCAACTAGTACCCGGTCGGGCACAGGCTGAGGCACACAGGTTGCCCCTGGAGGCAGACACTTTGACACGCCCTACTTTGACACGCCCTGCTTTGACGCGCCCTGCTTTGACGCGCAATCATTGAGGCGCATCTCACAAACTTAATTCTCGTTCCCTCTATGGACGTTCGGTTTTAATCTTGTTTCCGTCGAGTTTAACGATCAGCGAAACCTGACCGTCTTTTGTATGTGGAACATTCTCGTAAGGAGAAGCCGCATTAACGGCTTTGTTCAAAGCTGTAGTGGCGGATTCATAGTCGCCCGGATCGATGATTTCAAGCTTTTTGACAGTGCCGTCTTCGTTGAGCACCACCGACAGAGTCGACTTAATTTTCGGTGGTTTCTTCTTCGCAAGCAACTCTGCAATGTCGTCAGGCGTTTTCAGCTTATTCTGAATGACCGAACCCACTGCCTCGACGAATTCATCCAACTCGCTGTCGGTAGCCAGAGGCTTCTCTTCAGGGGGTGGAGTATCATCAGGCGAATCTTTCGGTTTCTCTACAATCAACTTCTTTTCGGTGCCGGTGCGCTTGCTATTTCCATTGGCGGTGAATTCACTCGCCATCTGGTCTATAACTCCCAGCGTCATCTTGGGATCATAGCCTTTTGAAGGATCATATGCAGTACCGACCACCAGAATCGACTTATTTTTCTCTGGAGACGCATAAGCTGCCGTCAAAACTTCGCGATGAGGGCCATCTTTCGCATCCTCGTAGGAGCCGACAAACCACTGCAAATCACCGTCTCCGATAATTTGACGCCCTTCGTCAACTTTCACCTTTTCCGGTGGCGCCCTCTTGATGTCGTCTACAAAGGGCGGCAATCCAACAAAGTTTCCAAGATTCTGCACAGGCGCCAAATCGTCCATGATGACAAACAAAATTCTCTGGTTGCTCAACTCCGAATTCAAACCGAAAGATTGTGCAGGCTTCGTCTTATCGGAAGTATCGTCATACCAGTAACCACCCACGGCAGTGCCCTGAAAACCTGCATATTTGGTAGCCAGAGCAACAGCTTTGTCAGAACTCTTGTGCACTCGCTCGGCAGACTGATTAGGATCGGTAACCGCCGGTGGTGGCGTTCCGCCGCCACCGCAGAATGCGAATCCAAACACAGGCACACCAATTACTACAGCAGCAACGAGAGCAAGCTGCGCATTTGTCACATTGTATTTTTTCTGCAGCTTAGCTATTTCAGAAACTGCCTTCGACTTCGCGTCTTCAGGTTCCTCCTCAGGTGGAGGCGGCTCAATTGTTGTGCCGCAGTTGAAGCAAGGCCCGACCTTTGTATTGGTCGTATAGCAGTTGGAACAGACATACTTCTCCAGCTTTTCCTGAGAGGCAGCAGCGGCAACTGCTTCGTCGTCGAGTTCCATCTTGCCGCGCAGTCCCGATATTGCGGACGATTGCTCACCGGTTGCACCGTCATCGCTCTTAACGCGCTTGCTGCTCATCTCGAGCAACGCACCCATCCACATCATTTGATAGAGTTTGACCGGCGGCAAAGGTGTTCCAGGCTTAGGTATCTGCGGACCGCTGTGAATACCAATCAACTTGTAGTCTTTGAGAATCAGAGCGCCTGGAAGGTTGTTTGGCATTGCTATTGTATGCAACATATTTTTCGGTTGAAGCGCATTAGCGACACCGAAGAAATTTCCCTGCATCCAGGTTGGTCTTCCAGACAATGGATCGAGATAGAAAGCCTGCAGAGGATCCCATGCATTGACTTCAAAGTCGGTGTGCGAGACCAGCGGCGTTCCCACTTCATGACTGCAGTGGAACGGCGTGGAGCGATTGATCATCGAAACGAATCCGCGATTGACACATTCGCGCATCGCTTGAACGACCGTGAATGTATCGGCTCCAACGCGCTCAGACATTTTGTCCAGAGTCATGTAGCCGTCAATAGTCGCCCAGAGCCGCTCCATCAACCACTGAATGTTTTCGCTCACTTGCGAAGGTTCAACATTCTCAACTCGCTTCTGATAACGTGCTTCAGAACCGCCCAGATAATTGAGCATGCCCGGCAGTTCACTGACGCGACGCTGCGCTTCTTCAATCAGCGCAGGTGCAGGAGCCGTGATGTCGCGCACATTGCCCCAGTTGAAAGGCACGGTAGTCTGGAACGAAAAACCCTCAGCCGGCTTTCTATAGACCAATTCAAAGAAGGCCAGCTCACCCAGCAAGCCTCTGAAGTAAACCTTCTGGATGTTCCCAGAGGCGACCTGGATCCGACCTATAGGCAGGTTGCGCCCGTCCAGCAACGTGAAGAGCCCCTCTCTACCAGTCTGCAAAATGTTCTGCAACACAGTAAGAAATTCGATGCCGCGAATATTACCGGACGATTCGACACCTTCGCTGGAGAATGGTAACGACAGGGCGCGATTCAATTCGGCAAGTTTGTCAGGTTCTACATTGGGAGTGTTGAAATCCAGACTCAATGAAGCCATATCGTTTGGCAAAATCAGCTGATCTCCGGGGTTTCCGGTCTGCGCCAGGTACCATTTACGGGCTGCAACTTTGTCGAAATCCTGGTGGAGAGTAATGTTCTTGATGCTATCGGTGACGTCAGGATGAATGAAATTCAAGCCGAGTGCCCACGGCGCCTCGACATAATTGAATACCGAACTGGCGCATGTGACGGCTCGGCTCTTGGATACCAGGAACGCCTGACCCAAGACTTTTGGTGGAGAGACTGTGCGGTCGATTACGAAGCCAGTCGCGTCCGCATAATTCTGCTGAATTTGTTCAAGGCTCATATGTTCTTGTTGCTCAGAAAGTAACTTCTCGTGTCGTTATACCACCTTTGCCGGCGTAACCACCGGGTACAACGGCAGCGGTCACACCATCAACAATAGCAAGGATTGCGGCCACTTTGCTCTTGGTGACTCAGGGTGATTGAGTTTTTGCCGGCAGCTCAGCAGAATGCCACAAAACCGCACGAACAGATGTCCAGCTGGGCGGCAAACAATAGCGACATGGTACCTGTCCACTATCCACAGCGTCCTTTCGAAAGTTAAAAAACATGACGTGGTGGGCACTCATAGCCTTTGCAAAGGGGCACGATGGCCGATGAAATTTTAACGAAAAGGAATTTCCCCAATATTTGACTGGTAAATCAGCTGCGAACGGCTTGGCGACTGATAAATGACTGGCGCTTGTCTGCAACCCCGTTGGGGTCATAACTTCACCGCTCCGGTCATAAACACCTTGTGCTGCCGAACCATCAGACGACAGGCTGTCAGGATTCGGCTTGTCCTGAACTGAGCCTGCTACTGAACGTCCGGACAATTCGACCCGTGACGATTGGTCGGGTTCGCCCGCCAGGGCGGGGTCGAAAAGACCGGGCCATATGGAGAAAAACAAGCCCGATATAAACAAGACTGTTTTTCGTGCGAATTGCGCAAACATCCAAGCACCTCTTAAACATTACTACGTGCAGCGGCGATAAAAAGTTCATTGCGCTTTCTCTCATTACACTGACACTGAATATGGTGCGGATGCCACCATAATGCGGGTATGTGCTAAAGTTGGGTCCGATGCGCCAATCGCCGAACCCGACGGAAACCCATGAAACATCCACTGAACGAACTGTACAGAGACTCACTCAGTCTGCTCACCGACCTTTACGAACTGACGATGGCTTACAGCTATTGGAAATCAGGCACCGCAGACAAAGAGGCTGTCTTCAATCTCACCTTCCGCTCTAACCCCTTCAAGGGCGGCTTCGCCATTAGTTGCGGGCTTTCGCATTTAATTCAATACATGCAGAACGCCAGGTTCAGCGCAATCGATGTCGAATACTTGAGTAAACTCAAAGGAAACGACAACAAACCTCTTTTTGAAAGTGCTTTCTTAGACTATCTGCTCGCCCTCAGATTTGACTGTGATATTGATGCTGTACCGGAAGGTTCGGTCGTTTTCGCACACGAGCCGATAGTGAGAGTAAAAGGCCCGATAATTCCCTGCCAGATACTCGAAACGGCACTACTCAACATTGTCAACTTTCAGACGCTTGTGGCCACAAAGGCAGCCCGGTTGCGTCTTGCTGCCGGGAACAAAGCATTACTGGAATTTGGTCTGCGCCGCGCGCAGGGAGCAGATGGGGGCATTTCAGCCACTTTCGCTTCATACATCGGCGGCTGTGACGGCAGTTCAAACGTGCTCGCAGGAAAGCTCTACGACATTCCTGTCAAAGGAACGCATGCGCACAGCTGGGTGATGTCCTTTGACGACGAGCTTGAATCATTCAAGGCTTATGCGCAAGCTATGCCCAATAATTCGATATTTCTCGTGGACACATACGACTCTCTAGATGGCGTCCGAAATGCGATCGAAGCCGGTAAATGGTTGAAGAGCAAAGGTCATAAACTGCAGGGAATCAGATTGGACTCGGGCGACTTTGCATATTTGAGCATTGAGGCGCGGAAGATGCTGGACCAGGCAGGCTTTTCAGATGCTCTGATATTTGCTTCAAACGATCTCGACGAACACATCATTCAAAGCTTGAACGATCAGGGTGCAAAGGTCGATGTGTGGGCCGTTGGAACAAAGCTGGTCACTGCCTATGATCAACCTTCACTGGGCGGCGTATACAAACTGACGGCTGTGCGCCATCCCGGAGAACAGTGGCAATACAAAGTCAAACTATCCGAACAGTCAGTCAAAATCTCCAACCCCGGCATTCAACAAATTCGACGCTATTACACTGAAAGCGACGAGGGGCAACTTTTCATTGGAGACATGATTTACGACGAAGCTGGAAACATGCCGGAGAAGTCGGTTATCGTAGATCCTATCGATTTCACGCGCAGAAAAGTCGTACCGCCAGAGACGAAATATATTGACCTTCTCCAGCCTATTTTCAGACAGGGAAAGCTCGTCTATGAACCTCCCACGGCGACTGAAATCAGAGACTACTCAAAAGAGCAGTTGAAAAAACTGCACCCCGGCATCAAGCGATTGCTCAACCCTCATCAATATCCGGTGGGATTGGAACAGTCATTGCATCAACTGAAGACTGATTTGATCATGGTTGCACGCAACGAGCGAGATCGCAATGCGAAACTCATGAGCGAACGTCCATTCTTTTAAGAGATTGTCAGTTTTTTCTGCGACCGATTGAAACGACATTAGCTTCCAGCTTTGGAGCTTTCATTCTGTCTTCGATCGACTGCACCCATCCGGATAAGCGCTCAAGATGGTCAAGTCCGCGACTGGGCAGTTTGCTCTGATGCAATTTGAGCTGCCGATAGTATTTGAGAAGTGCTGTAAAAAGCCTGAAAACAGCCTCAGTCTGGGACTTTCCATAACAATGAAGACCCAACTCAGGCACACCGACTACAGTCTTATCACCAACTATCCACAATCTTGCTGAGAGAGTTCCATCGCTCCAGGGCAGCGAAACTTCGTGCACTTCGTGATTGCTAAACTGTTTCATCAATCCTCGACATTCGAAAAATTTTCCGACTCTGTTTTGATAACACGACGCTTCAACGATGATTTGATTGTTGAATGCGTAGAACAGGCGAACTGAGAATCTTTGATTCACGTCGGGATTGCGATGCAAACCTATAAAGTAGTATAGCTCCAATTTCTTTTACGTAAAGGGCCACGATCAAAACCCGCATCACAAGCGTATAAATTGCACATACTTTTTAGTAATGCAAATAACATTTTCGAATTGATCTATTCTCAATTAGCAAACGATTTTGAAAAACTGATTCCGCAATGCGCCACAGGCTATTGTTTTTGCGAAATCGTATTGAGAACTGATTGCGAAAGCTGATCGCCTGAGAATTGATCAAATTCAAACCAATTGATTGCAGAATTTGTTTTAAACCAGATCAACTGCCGACGCGCGAGTTGATTATTGTGAGTCAAACTCTCCTCTTTAGCGCTCTGAAAGTCTGTTTTCCCATCTATGTATGCAATAAATTCCGTGTAGTTGACTGTATTCAAAAGCGTGCGACAGGGTCCAAACGTTTTATACACCCGTTCAACTTCATCAACCAGACCGGAACGAAGTTGCTCCTCAAAGCGCCTGGCAATCGCCTCTCGCAGCAATTCACGACTGCTCGGACGCAAACCAATCCACACCACTGAAAAAGGCAAATCAGATTTGCTAACAACTTCTGAAAATGGTTTTTGACAAAAAATTGATACTTCCAGAGCACGAATGACGCGCATGAGATCGTTTGCATTGAGGCGCTGAGCGGTCACAGGGTCGAGCTCAACGAGTTTTTGAAATAGAGCCTCGTTACCTTCGCGCTCGGCGAGTTCGCGAAACTCCTTACGCAGTTCTTCCTGAGGAGCTACTTCGGGGATGACCAATCCTTCCAGCAAAGCTCGAGAATAAAAGCCTGTCCCGCCGCAGACAATCGGCGTCAGACCGCGAGCAAAAATGTCATTGATTGCATCAGTTGCCTGCACCTTATACTCAGCCACCGTATAAGGAACATCCGGATCGACCACATCAAACATATAGTGAGGAACTCCGCAGCGTTCCTCCATCGAAGGTTTCGCCGTTCCCACATCCATATGTCTGTAGATCGTTCGAGAATCGCAAGCAATAATTTCTCCGCCCAGGGTCTGCGCCACTTTGATGCTGAGCGCAGTCTTTCCTGTGCAGGTCGGTCCAATGATGGCAATGACGGTGGGAAGACTCACAATATTTCCAATCAGCGCCGGGGCACTTCGTTCACATGAACACCTGGGCCACTGAAATAAAGGCAACGGTCAACCAGAACAGATAGGTGCAGATAAAAACAGGCGGACCCAATACCAACAGTGCAAACATGCGCACACTGCCTACGGCAAGGGAATGATTGAAAACGAGCCATTGCAAATAACACATCCACAATATAGGGATGGCAGCTAACAAGTCATAAACAATGCCGAACGAGCGAAAGCAACTCATCGGCGCAGCAAAGACAAGAGGCATAAAAGCCCAACCGACTCCGACAAGCGAAGTGCTGAATGCGACTTCCCGTTTTGAGACCCAGCCGCAAATAATGTGCACCAGTGCGGACAATGCCAGCCACATAACAAGAGCCTGGAATTCTACGCTTATAAGGATTGGCAAAGTCGGTCGCGCTCCGCTGTTTGCGGCGTCTACACAGCCGCTGATGCCGTTTGCGAGAAGCACCATTACTGCGGCACCCAGAACTGTTTTGGCGGTCGCTCCCAGGGCGTCGTCGTCAGTCAACACTTCTATTGTTCGAATCGGAGCGACCAGTAGCCCATAGAAAATGTCAGCCCACTGATTGAGCTCACTGGTCTTTGATGCTGCTGGAAGTGTTGCTTCAGTTTCGGACATTGCTCAACGCATCATCCAGAGCGGAACATCGATGAATTTAGGATTCATCGATTCAGGTAACAGCTGCCCGACAAACTCGGCTTCGTTGCGCATATGCAGAGCTGGAAGACCAGTTGCAGATTCTATAAGCGTGCTGAGAAGAGACTCAGACGATTTGTCGTCTACAGGCAGGTTCTCAGTCAAATGCAATTTGTCCTTGCACATCTTCTGCAATACCTCGAGTGACTCATCATAACCGCCAAGTTGATCTACCAGGTGTAACTTCAATGCCTGCCTGCCGGAATAGATGCGACCGTCACCGATCTGGCGAACATCTGCAACATTCATTTTGCGGCCTTCGGCAACGGCGGCCACGAACTGATCGTAGGAATCGTTGCAGAGAGTCTGCAATATTGTTCGCTCCTCCGGTGTCATAGCGCGATAGCTGGACGCGATGTCCTTGAATTGGCCTGTTTTGATCACCTCGGCTTGTATACCAAGCTTATCGGCCAGCCCTTTGAAGTTGGTCAAATGCATGATCACGCCGATTGAACCTGTGAGAGTGCCCGGCTCAGCGAGAATACGGTCGCTTGCAGATGCGACGTAATATCCACCTGATGCGGTCAAGTCGCCCATCGAGACGACGACGGGGCGACCGCTCTTGCGAAACGCCTTGAGCGCACCGGTAATTTCTTGCGATGCGGAGACAGTTCCGCCCGGCGAATTTATGCGCAGCAAAATTCCTTTGACATGATCGTTTTTAAGCGCCTTACGAAATACCTTCAAGACGTTCGAGGTCGAATCTTCAGAGGCGAAAAATATCGACTTATCTTCTTTGTCCTGAATCATTCCGCTCAAACGGACCACCTCGATGTGATCCGTAAAACGCGTCATGATACTATCGCCGGTACCATCTACTTTATCCAGATGTTTGGCAATAGTGGTGCTAAGCAATCCAACAGGAATTGCGATGATGCACAGACCGAGGACGAGCCAAACAAACCAACGCTGATTGACTCGAGTCGTCGACATGGATCTTAGTTAGGAACCGCACCATTTGCAGGCGCTACCTGAGTGCCGTCAGCGACTGAATTTTTCTCGTCAACAGCAGACTTAGGAGCATCCGTAATGATTGAAGAATCTTCGATTCTTTCCTTATCGGCGATCAACTGCTTGTCCAGCTTGTTGACTGCGTCGGGTCCCGAAAGATCAACGAGAGCCTGTCTATCACGTGCAGCCAGGTCAGTCTTTTTATCGACTTCAGATTGCATCTTCATCAGCTCAGCTTCCATCTGAATTTGCTGAACAGGTGATTGAGATCCGCGCACTTCGTTGCAGATGCCTTGCAATTTAGTCAGGGCAGCTTTTGTTCTTTCCAGATCACTCAAATTGATCTTGTAGTCTTTGTAGGCTCGAACAACTTTGTCTGCAGTACCGCGAACCATGTTGTAGAGAATGATCGCTTCTGTCTGACTCAAACGAGCTTTCTTGTCATTGGCACTTTGCACGCCATTCAGAGCTTGCAGCATCATGCTGGCGCCCATGTTGGCGCCCATTTGCGCGCCCATATTCGGTGCCATCATGGTCATCATGCTCATGCCACCAAATACGGCGGTACTGAGCATCTTCATCATGACGTTAGCGGTCTTACCACTGTTCTGATTCGGCATCAGCTTCTGAACGACAAATTGAATGTCTTGCGAACGAGCGAGGGTTGAATCCCACAAATCAGCGAGCTCAAGTTTTTCTGCGTTGAATTTAACGTCTAATTGATTTTGTTCTTCTTCAGGACTCGGCATCAACTCGATAGGAACTGCATTCACATCTCGAGCCATTTTCGAGATGTTGTGTTCATTTTTCAAAACCTTGTCACTGGTTGTGTTCTTAACACTCTTGGGTGCAAGTATCGCGGCTTGGTCGACCGGTCCACTGACAGCCGTTCTGTCGACTTTAACAGTGGCTTTGAAAACGCCTGCTTCTGATGGTCCAAGTGATGTATCCGATTTCTGCCCTTCATCTAAAGTGACCGGAGTCAAATCGACCGGTTTGGCTGCAACCGGAGCAGCAGGGGTGCTGTTGTCCAGCTGTGGATCTTGTTTTTGCAAGTCGTTAGTTTGAGGACCAGCACCAGGGCTGAGCTTCGAATAGACTTCATACTGCAAAGTGGCTCTTTTTTGTGAACTCTTCGACAAACTGATAGCCAGACAAGGGCTAACGGTCTGACCGATCAGTGAAATCCCCAGCGCTACAAACGCGAGTTTCTTGTTTATAGATACTTTGGATTGCGATGCCATATCCATCAGTGAGTAACCTTCCGAAAAGTAATAAATTTGCCTGTTAAGCCACGCAAACTATAGCACGATAACACCTCTTTGAAAGTTACCTTTTGCCAATGTTAAAGCTACGTATGAAGTTGTCGAATAGCCGTCAGGTAGGCACTTTCCGGTTACCGGCAGTTAGCGTTTTCCTGCCGTCACGGCAAAGATTATTAACGCAATTATGACAACCAATTGCATCAATTGGTCTGCAAGAAACGGCATGCTTTGCATCAGTGTCGGACCCATGATGCTCATGTACCAGAGCTTCGCGAGAACAGCGATGACACACGGGATGATTAAAATCATCGCCGGCTTAGGCTGAGCAGCAGGAGAGTTTCGATAATTATTTATCGGCTGTTCATCGATGTCATCAGCTCCGCCGCCTAACAGTCCAGATCTTGACGACCGCCGCAAAGCAGGGGCAGGTGAACTATCTTTTATTTTTGATGCCACTTCAGGTGGTGTCGATGGTGCTGTCGGCGCCGGTGGCACGACTTTTGGCTCAGCAGCACGACTCTCAGCGAATCCACGATCTCGCCACATATCACCGGGTGGCTGCGGGTCAGGAAAACCTCTGTCACGAAATTCCGGTTGAGCCGGCGCAGACGTATCTGCAAAAGATTTAGTGTCGGGGAATGATGCTGCCGGTGGTGGCGCAGCCGGAGCAGGACCGGGCGTTATCTTTGATGGCGCCGGTGGTGCCGCTGGTTCTGGCGCGATGTGCTTGGAACGCGCTGCCAGTAGAGGTGAACGCAACACATTGGGATCGTCGATCTCTTCGTAATATGGTTCGTCGTAATCAGATTCAAAGCTCTGTCCGCCTGCTCCATCCATTATCGGTGAGTGCAAACGCGGTCTGCCGCCTGCAGGGCGAGACGGTGAAGGCGCAGGAGCCGGCTCATCGTCCAGATCGGCTCCTCCCAATAGAGGTGAGCGCAAATGACTTCGTCCGGGAAATTTGCCGGAACTGGTCTGGTCAGTCGATTCCGGGGCTTTATCGGCTGGATCTTTATCCCTGGCCGATGCCGGTCGACGCACGTGCGGAAATGGTGTCTTTCCAGGCACGGGCGGCAAATCATCATCTTCCTCGTCGCCCTCGTAATCATCCACACCACCGAGAAGCGGCGAACGAAGATGTGCACTACCGGTGCGTGGAGGCAAGCCCTTTGGTGGTTTCACAGGCTTAGACTGCGGAACGAAGTCGTCTTCGGCAGCACCGAGAAGCGGTGAACGAAGACCACCCTTGCTCTTGCCCGGTGAAGGGGCTGGCGGATCATCGGCAGGCAAACCTCTGAGACTACCCTTGCCGCGCTGAGGCAGATCTGGATCATCTTCCCCTCTGAGCAACGGTGACCGCAAACCGCCCGACCGAGGCTTAGGGGCTGGTGGATCGACTTCACTGTCGTCTTCGCCAAGAAGCGGCGACCGCAAGCCTTTTGGCTTACTCATGCCGCCAAAACCACCGGCAGGTTTAGGCGCCTGCGGTCTGGTCGACGGTTCGTCAGGTCCATCAAATATAGGTGAATGCAACTTGGGGCGGGCAGGCAGAGGTGGACTCTGCGAGACTTCCGGTTCTGGAGGGAAAGTCTTCGATTGAGTCTCTTGAGACGCATTAGAGGAAGGAGTTTCTGTATCGAAAGATTGACCTGCCGGCTGCGCGACATTATTGAAAGCAGACGTGTTCGGAGGGTTGAAGGCCGGCGTGTTCGGGGGATTGAACGCCGGTGTATTAGGCGGGTTGAATGCCGGAGTCTGGGGCGGATTGAAAGAAGCTTGCTGCGGTGCTATGCCTGGAGACTGAGGTGGGGCACCAGTTGAGGGCGGTCCGCCAAACGCAGAATTATCGAATTGATTGGCTGATGTCCCGAAATTACTGGCTTGCTGGTAGTCCTGAACCGCCTGTGGTTGCGGCGACGGTGCTTTATCAGCAGGAGGAAAGCTCGGGAAGACAGGCTCTGGAGCCGCAGCTGCGTTAGGGTTTTGAAAAGAGTTCTGGGGCGATGCCGGTGCAAACCGTTGTCCACATTCAGAACAGAAATGAGCTTGCTCCTCGTTCATCACGTGGCAAATAGGACATTCAATCACTTCGTCATCTCTCCAGAATTGAGTTCAGCTGCGTCAAGCCCGGGCGCTGTATCTACAGTACACCGCCACGACGCGGAATGGGGCCTAAATCCCCCTACTTAGTTTAATGCAATCATGCGCCCAAATGTCGTAGTTATAAGTTCGACCTATTGATTTCTCAAAATCCGCTAATTGTTTAAGTAAATTGCCGTGGTATGCTGGCACTCAATCCGCTTGACCTCTTTCGAAAAATGCCCAAGAGTTGGCTTCAACCATAGTCCGCGCGATTACGATTCGACGATGAACTGGAGATAATAAATGACCCGTGGCTTTCTTCCTATAGCACTGAGCGTTCTCCTGTCAGCAGGCTCAATGCCGCTGGCATTTGCAGCAAGCGACTCTCAGCTCAACTTTAAGATTTATAGTCCCGACGGTGCATCAACCGCTCCCGCGCAGCCTGACGAAGTCCCTGCCGCAGCCACTCCGTCCGCCACAGCCGCTCCTGCAGCTGCCGACCCAGCCTCGACCGACACTGCTACCGCTGATAAAAGTAACGATTCAGCAAGTGTAACGGAATTAAAACCAGAACTTACAAAAGAAGAGCCTGTCATGTCGGCTCCTGCAACTACAGCTGCCACTGACTCAGACGCTGCCGCTGCAGCAACTTCGGCCGCAAGTAGCGCTACTGATACATCTACCACTACTACAACAGATACCGCTTCAACATCTGCAGCTGATACCACAAGTGGTGACAAAACAGAGACTTCCGCTACTGATAGCGAAACGAAAACAGCCTCAGCATCAAGCACTAAATTGCAAGGTTACGTTAGAGAAGTGCCGGCTCAGACCAAGATTCCAATCATCATGGATACTGCAGTCGACAGCGATACCAGCCAGGAAGGAGACGAGTTCTCAGCAAGAACTGCTGAAGACTTAACCATTGACGGTGCCATTGTCGTACCGGCAGGCTCGATCATCAAGGGCAGAATCGCCCAACTCAACTCGCCCAAGCATTTAAACCGCAGCGGCTCGGTGGCACTGAAGTTCGACACAGTCACAACCCCTGACAATCGCCAGATTCCGTTGGTAGCCAACCTGGTCGCACACGGTGGTGTTGTGCACGCCAAACGCGGACTCAAAGATTACGCAATCGATTCCGGAACAGTTGCTGCTCCGTTGGTGATTGGTACCCTGATCGGCTTGGTCGCGGGCAACAGTAACAACAACAATAACAACAATAACAACAACAATAACGGTAACAATGGCAACAACAACGGTCTGTCCTCAGGGGCAGCAATGGCACTCGGCGCCGGTATCGGTGCAGCAGTTGGTATAGCCATTCTATGCGCCAAGAAAGGCAAAAAGGTCGACGTGCGTCCCGGGGACGAGCTCAAAATCGAGCTGGCCGAAGCCCTGCGCATGCCGATGATGTAATCGAAACCGTATAAACGGATAACTTCGGTCTGAGACAGTAAGCGTTTTTCGAACTTTTCAGGGGAAACCCTGAAGCGTTGGCTTGACAAAAGCGGTAAATTGAATTTTGGGAAACCTGGTTCAAAACCGTTCAACAATCAAATTCCACCGCCACAGATTCAGTTTCTGGCAAGGTTCGGCAAAAACGCATCAATGACAGTCCCAGTCCGAGCTAGCAATCCACTTATGTTATACTTAACCAGTCATTAATCGACTGCGGTAGTCGAGCAGCCTGCTGCAATAGACTATCCAAGAGCGATCAATGCTTGATTTCGTATTTGGATTTACTAGAAAAACCGAGCTGAGATGCCAAATTTGAGTAGTTTGGGCAGGATGGTTGGAGAACACGAACCCGAAGGCGGCGTTGCCTGCGTTTTCCACAATCACAACAGCGGGAAATCATCTCAGACATGACTAGCACAGCAAAACCTCCTGGTTTTCACCAATCATCTAAAGACCCGAATATGGCAGCCATGCTGTCGATCATCCCCGGATTTGGTCAGCTTTACAACGGCGAGCAACGCAAGGGAATGCTCTTCCTCGCGGTCGCCGCAATCAACTTTATAGTCTTCTTGCTCCTGCTTTTCACCGATCCTATTCTCAGAGGACTGGTCGAATTCGGCATAAGCAATCATATGAAGCCGAACCGCGAGCTGGTCACGTCGATTTCCCAGATTCACATGGGAAGTCCAGCCTCTTTAGTCGTTCTTGGACTCTTTCTCTCATTTGTAGCTTTCGCTATTCGCGACGCTTACGACCATGCCGCCCTGCTTCAGCGCCGACGCATATACCCGGAATATGTTATGGCCATGTCCGAAGCCACCAGCGGAAGCTATCTCCTTCACGTAGCTTTCATGGCAAGTTTCTTCGTGCTGGCATTCTTCTTCCTGGTGCCGCCGCCGCCCAAACAACAGATCACAGACATCGAATTCATTCAGAATCAACCTCCGGTTGAGCACAAAGTCAAATCACAAAGACACGCTCAAAAGAACTCTGAAAATGCCGGTAAGCATGACGCTACAAAACCAGTAACGGCGCCGTCTCCTGCTCCTAAGGCTCCAAGCAAAGCAGCACCAGCGGCCAAACCGACTCCAGAGAAGGCAGCACCGACGCCCAAGCCGACTCCCACGCCGTCGCCAAAACCGACGCCAACGCCTGTAGCGCGTCCAACTCCAACACCTCCTTCTCCGCATCCGTCGCCGTCTCCAACTCCTCATCCGAGCCCGACACCTTCACCGTCGCCGACGCCGACACCATCTCCAACGCCAAAGCCGATGGCAATGCCAACGCCAACGCCTTTCGCACATCCTTCTGCAAGCCCATCACCAACTCCTTCTCCATCGCCTTCGCCGTTAGCTTTTGCACACGGTGGCGGTCCTTCACTGTCGCCAGTGCCAAAGATTGGAGCAGGTCCAGGACACGGCTCCACAGCCGCACCAGCACCAGCTCCTATGTCCACCGGTTCAGGCGCAGCTGGGGGTGGACCACCTTCGCCTTCTCCTATTGCCGGCGGTGGTGCTCCTAGAGTAGGCGGCGGTTCCGGACCTACAGCGGCACCAGCTCCCAGCCGAGTCGGCAGAAGCGGTGGCGGCGGTTCAGCCGGCGGCGGTCCAATTGCAGTTGCGCCAAGCGTTCCACGACCGACTGGTGGTGGCGGTGGCGAAGGTGTCAAGGGTAATCCTGATGCCAACAACAATCCAAACGGCAGACCATCTGTGGCAGCACAAGCCGATGTGGACTTCGGACCATACATGGCTGACCTGCAAAGAAGAATCAAACGCGCATGGTTCCCTCCAAAAGGTAATGAATCCAAGAGAGTGGTGGTTATCTTCAAAGTTCACAGAGGCGGAGAACTCTCCAACTTGAGACTTGATAAATCATCTGGCGTAGCGATTGCCGACCAGGCAGCCCTCAAAGCTGTTGAAAACGCGGCACCGTTCCGACCATTACCTGCGGGCGCCAGCGATGACGTAGACATTCAATTCACGTTCGATTACAACGTATTCAGCGGCGGTGGACACGGCACCTTCCGTTCGTTCTGATAAACTCATTTCGTTCGCAGCACTCAGGAGAGAAAATGGAAAGCAAATTTTTCACTTACTTTATTCAGTTCATGATGACTGACTGGTTCGCTTCCATTCCCATTACCCTGTGCTCTGTAGCGACTGCGGCTGTGATGATTGAGCGATATCTGTACTATCAGAAAAATCGCCGTGACGTAACTCAATTCATCCACCAGCTGCAACGCGAGTTAGAGAGCCAACAATTGCAGAAAGCGCAACAGACATGCAGCCGCCTCGGTGGTGTTGTCGGTGAAGTCGCCGAAGAAGGCGTGCGCTTGATGGCAGAACAAAAAGAAGACTTCTCGAAAGCGTTCGATATCACAGTCGGTCTGGTGACAAGAAAGCTGGAACGTCACTTAGTAGTACTGGGAACGATCGGCGCTACCTGCCCGTTCATCGGCTTGTTCGGAACAGTGGTCGGGGTTATTTTCACACTGGACCAGTTAGGCGTCGCCGGTGGTGGCACTCCAGTTGTTGTAACCGGTGTTGCGAAAGCTCTAATTGCGACAGGATACGGTCTGGTTGTCTCAATTCTCGCCGTTATCTTCAACAACCTCTACACCAACACTGTAAAGGGCTTCAACGATGACTTCCTGCTCCTCAAGCTGCTCTTCCTGAGCTTCGTTGGTACTGAAGGTCACGCTCACTAAAATTCGACTCTCGTCGAGGAGGGTGAACTGCTATGTCGATGGGTACTAATGCCGGTGAAGTCTTCACCGAAATCAACGTCACGCCGTTGACAGACGTGTTCCTCGTGCTGCTCGTGATCATGATCTTGATCGCACCTCTTATTGACAAGTCCGATTTGAAGATCAAGCCGCCTGAAACCAAGAATGCTAAGAAAGTTGATGAGAGTAAAGGAATTTTTATAGACATCGACAAACAGGGGCAGATTGCCATCAACGGCAACTTTGTCAACAGCACCGATCCAACAGTGATCGGCCAGCGCATCAAGGAAATCATCGTCAAACTCGGCAACAAAGAAGTGCCCTGCACAGTCAACGCCGACGGAGATTCAAAAGAAAAGGAAGTAGTGGCAGTAATGCAAGCGGCTGCTGAAGCCGGCATAAAACGCATGAGAGTAGCCACGATTCAGGCGAGCAGTTACTAATACGTCAGTCCAAGACGCGACCATAAGACTAAATTGAAATATCGTTTGGCATTAATTGGACATCCGGTGTCGCATTCTCTGTCGCCACCGATGCATAACGCTGCTCTGAAATATTGCAATCTGGAAGGTTCATACGAACTTCTCGATATCGCTCCAGCCGAACTTGAGCAGCAAATAGAGCGCATCAAGACCGAGGGATATACGGGCTTCAATGTGACGATTCCACACAAAGATGCTATCTACCGCATGGCGGGTGGACATACAAAAGAAGCCGCGCAAGCACAGGCATCAAATACGGTGAAGATTTTAGAAGAAGAATTTTTGCTCGCCCATAACACAGACATCGGGGGCTTTGAAGAAGCCCTGTCCGAGCTGATTACAAAAGTAGAAAGCGGTGCAGCCGCCTGCGTAATCGGCACAGGCGGAGCGGCAAAAGCAGCGATTCTGGCGCTCAGAAATCTCGGCTACAAGAGTGTATCGATACTGTCGAGAGACCCATCCAGAGCCGAATCTATGGCACGCGAAATCGAGCCTGTGCTGGATGGAAGGCTGAAGTTGATCGCCACTACTGCGCACGCTTGCTCAACAGAGAATTTATCGCTCATCGTCAACAGCACGCCGATGGGGCAAAACAACGTGCCTGTGCCTGACTGGATGAACGGTTTTCTCACCTCAGTCAGTCCGCAAACCCTTGTCTTCGATATGGTTTATTCAAAAACAAAGGAAGACACGGCCGTGGTGGCGCTGGCGAAAAAGGCCGGGCTGAAAGCATCTGACGGCGCCGAGATGCTGATACGACAGGCGCACAAAGCTTTTCAATTCTGGACGGAACTCTCGCCACCAGTGGAAGTGTTTCGCTCAGCCTTCAAGCAGAGTCTCAAGCACCAGATGTGATGCTAAATAAAAGGCGCTTGACCTTCGAAGAAGACAGGTACCAACTGCATAGCTAATCCCAGCTCACCTTCGATTGACAGCACTCCCGAAAGAGCTGCGGTCATTGCCGACAGGCGTCCAGCAATAATTTCTTCGAGATCATCAGCTTCAACTGAAATCATGCAGTCAGCCTGGGGCGCATCACCGGGCGGCTGCTGCGTCATTTCAAGTGTGCCGTCGGATATTTTGGTCAGCCACGAGCCTCCGCCTTGCCCTCTGACAGTGATTAGATAAGTGGCGGATAGATTGCGTGCATTCTCCGGTTTAAAACGCTTACGCAGTTCTTCGATTACCTCTGCGGCTGGCACAGAATTATCCTCATGGTTGTCCTTAAACTTCGTCGCGCAAAAGAACGCCGACCGACGACTGTAGCCGTTGTTGAAAACCGGCTAAGCAGGCTGATTATAACGCACTCAAGAAGCAAAATGAGGAAAGTTTCTCGCATTCCAAGAGACGAAAACTGTAAACTTTAAGACGCAGCGCGCATTAGCCGATGTCGAAAGAATGAATAACGACGATCTTCATAAACCTCAAGAAAATTCGGAGCGCCGCGTCAAACGTGGCAAGCGCTCACTCGATTCGATTGACAGCGTTCTATCGAAACTGGTCAACTCGCTGGGGCTGGACCGGCGCCTGAAAGAGCATGCTCTCCTCAGCCTGTGGCCCTTGATGATTGGAGAAGTCTTTGCCGACAAATCTCGTCCGCTCTTTCTGGATTATGAAGGCAATTTAGTAATCGCGGTCAAGGACGCGTCTGTAGCCCAGGAGCTCAGTTTACTCAAGCCCGCCATCTTAAGCAAAATGCGCATGGCCGCTAAGAGTATGAACCTGAAAGTGAACGGCATGCGTTTCGATCTAAAGCATTATTACGGCGGCACGCCGCCTGTAGCAGATGGAGATCGCTTTCAGGCGCACAAACAACCGCGGCGGTCTGAGCCGACCCCGCAAGAACTGGCTGAAATAACCCTTTCCGAGTCTGATTTGCAAGAGCTGGCAGAGTTACAAAAGGATTTGCCACCACAGAGTTCAGAGGACCTGGACATTTTAAAAAATTTCAACGTAGTGCCAAAGTTCGGCGAAAGTAAATGCCTGAAGCCTTCGCGCCCATCGCCAGGCTCAAAAAATGACGGCGATATTTTCACAAAAGGCAGACAACTGGACTTGAATCAACGCATCGTTTCAATGTTCGAGCAAGAGCTGAAACTGCGCCAATGGCGGCGCAAACAGGGTTTTCCAATCTGCCCGAAATGTAAGCAACCAACACAATCGTTGCACGGCTCCGAATCGATATGCCCAGACTGCTACTTCTCAGTACTTTCAAAGGCTCGAGACATTTAACAAAATGCAAGGTTGGAAGCTTTCAAGGTTTCCTGCTGACTACTATGTTAGGATTTGCCCACCCGCATGGCGGGCGTTTAAACAGATTGTGATCGCACTGCCAGGCAGTGCTCCAAAGGTAGCTAACGTGATCCGATTACAAAATGTGTGCAAAGACTACGCTGGGAGACCTGCGCTCACCAACATAAACTTGCATATCGCACTGGGAGAGTTTGCCTTCCTGGTGGGTCCATCGGGCGCCGGTAAGTCGACTCTGATGCGATTGCTTTACAGAGAAGAAACGCCAACGAGAGGCAGCGTACTGATAGGCGGTGTCAATCTGACTAAGATTCAGAAAGGACAGGTGCCATTGCTGCGCCGCAGGTTGGGCATCATCTTCCAGGACTACAGACTGCTCCCCCGCCAGACTGTTTTCAATAACGTTGCCTACATTTTGCGAGCCCTCGGGCTTGATGAAAAGCAAGTAGCGAAGCGTGTCAACAGCGCCCTCTGCGTTGTGAATCTGGATCATAAAGGTGACGCCTACCCAGACGAACTGTCAGGCGGCGAACAACAGCGTGTCGGTATTGCCAGAGCAATTGTGAACGGTCCGCCAGTTTTGCTGGCAGACGAGCCCACCGGTAACCTCGACCCGGCCACCTCGCTTGAAATCGTTCAACTGCTGGAGAGAATCAGTCAACGTGGTACCACCGTGTTGATTTCGACACATGACCAACCAATCGTCAATGCGATGCGCAAACGCGTCATCAGCTTGCGTGCAGGCGAAATAGTTTCCGACGTAGACAGCGGTGTCTACGATGACGGCGTCTATGAAGTGGAGAGCAAAGGATAATTCATGCGGCAACTACGCATACTTCTTAGAGTTGGAATTGAGACGATGATAGGCATTCGCCAGAGCGGCTGGTCGAATTGGCTGGTGATCAGCATTCTCGCCATCGCCTTAACCATATTCGGTGGCATTCTTCAGTTCACGATGACATTGAAAAATGTCGTTTCAGCCTGGGGCTCACAGTTAGAAATTTCAGCCTACATCAAAGATACGGCTGATCCAAAGAAAGTGGCAAAAGAAGTCAGTCAGTTCCCGGAAGTGCAACTTGTCGAGATCGTTCCAAAAGAAGTTTCCTGGGAAGAGATGCAACAAACATTCAAAGTTGCAGCACTCTCGAATCCTCTGCCTAACACTCTGCACATCCGCGTCAGCAGCGCCGAAAACGTAGAGAAGGTGGCTCCGAAACTAAACTTGCTCAGCGGCATCGAGAACATTCGTTATCCCCTCAAGGTAGCCCGAAAAATCAATGAGTTTCGCCACTTCATTGAGCTCGCCGGCGCAATCGTAACAGCCGCTCTGACAGCGGCGACTTTGACCGTTATCGGAAATACGATTCACCTCGTTATTCAGTCACGGCACAGAGAGATTGAGATTCTCAGCCTCATGGGAGTCAGTCATTTCTATATCAAGGGTCCACTGATCTTGCAGGGGGCATTATATGGTGCAGGAGCCGCAGCTCTAGCCATCGCCGTGCTCTGGGGCATGCACTGGTATATAGACCCTTATGTGCGAGACCAGATGATCAGCTTCGCACCGATGCTGCCTCAAAATCTCGAATATGGCATGCTGCAAACGTTCGGCGCCCTGCTCGGGCTTGGTATCGCTGTTGGTGCAGGTGGAAGCGCCTGGACTTCCGGACGCTACATCAAAATCTAAATCAATCAAGGCATCATCCAAGTCTTCTAAATCAATCAAAGTCAAAAGGGGATCGCTCTCTGAGCGATCCCCTTCAGTTATTTCTGAATTCAGCTTACTTAGCAGCCGGTTCGAGTATTTTGACGTCTTTCATAACATCGCCTACACGCAAACTCTGCATTACATCAAGCCCTTCTACAACTTTTCCGAAAACTGCATATTGCATATCGAGGAAGTTGGCTGGTCCAAGTGTGAAATAGAACTGCGAGCTGGCTGAGTTGGGGTCTTGAGCGCGAGCCATAGCGATTACGCCGGCTTCACTGTGCTTCAACTCTTTTGTTACTTCCAGAGGAATACGTCTTTCTTTCTTTGTCTCAGGATCAACGAAGCCGCCTGTGCCTGTTCCCTTCGGGCAACCACCTTGAACGCAGAATCCTGGCTCATAGCGGTGGAAATTCAAACCGTTGTAGAAACCGCGTTTGACGAGATCGAGAAAGTTTCCTGCAGTTTTTGGAACTTCATCTTTGTAGATTCGAACTTTGATGGTCCCTTTGGTGGTGTCGAGGACAACCACTGGATCTGTTGTTGTCATAAATGCCTTCTGTTGAGGTGAAACGATATCGAATAGCTGTATATCATACCACCCGCAAGCCAACCGCCCATTAGCACAAGACCTGCTCGAAAGCAGGTCCTGAAAGCATTCTACAGAGTTACTGGTGTCTATTGTTGGACGTAAACCTTAGTCATTTTGTCGCCTTTGCGCAACGCCATCACAACGTCAAGACCTTCTTTGACTTTGCCAAAAACAGCGTATTGACCATCAAGGAAGTTAGCGGGTCCAAGTGTGAAGTAGAACTGCGAACTGGCTGAGTTAGGAACTGAGGTTCGAGCCATAGCAATCACACCGGCGCTGCTGTGTTTAAGGCTTGGATTAGCAGCCACCATGGAAGGGGATGTTTCCAGGTCGATGGTACGTTCTTGATGCGTTTTAGGATCTATGAAACCACCGCCGCCGGTTCCCTGTGGGTCACCACCCTGAATGCAGAAGCCTGGTTCATAGCGGTGGAAGGTCAAACCATTGTAGAAATTTCTGCTTACCAGATCCAAAAAGTTGTTTGCGGTCTTGGGGACTTCGTTCTTATAGATTTCGACTTTGATCTTGCCTTTAGTTGTTTCCATGACAACTACAGGGTCGCCACCCTTTGCCATGGCTGAGAGCGCGCAGGCGGCTGATGCCACCATACACAGTACCAATGAGAACAGAGACGTTGAAGTCTTCCGTGTCAAACGCATTTTTCAACTCCTTATATATTCGACTCAGAAGTGAATTTTAGCAGCACTAGAAGAAATTAGTTCGCCAGACTATTGGCTACAGGCACGGTAACACTGCCTGAGGGCACGGCTGAACGTGTGTATGAAACAGGAATGACCAGACTTTTCAGATCCTGATTGCGCGGGCAACGAAAAGCTATCCAGCCGGTTGTTTCATCGCCGGGCATGATTACACGCACTCCGAAGTGGCCGGCCTCGACTTCACGACGGGCACCATCGCGCCCTATTGCATCTCCCAGACTGCGTTTTGCGTGCTGATCCGGTGTCAGATTTTCATAAAAAATCGGTGCAGCATAGCCGAGACTAAAGGCAGCAACAGCTCCGACTGCCAATTTCCCTTTTCCGTTCAAACGCGGCAAGTTCGAATCCTCGGCGTCCGAAGCTGGTGCCGTCGGCAGCCTGCCTGTACCGAGATCTGCATGAGCGCTGTTTCCGAGGATGACCGCTATATTTTGACCTGAGTTTTTAACAGTAACTTCTATGTACTTCAGACCTTTATCGTGATCGCGTAGAAGTGGGCACTCTTTGAGGTTCCGCGCTGAAACTTCAATATCTGTGATCTTCGCCGTGCCCTGTAAGGCGCCGGCGGGCAGAGTGGTCGCCTGGACATCGGGCAAAGTCGCGTCAAATTGTTTCAGCTCCTGCTGGGCTTCGGCATTCGAGGGATTGAAAGTATTAACGGTAGTGGTGCTAGTAGTCGTAGTTGTTGACGATGCACCAGATGACGGATTAACAGTGGTTGTTGAAGTTGCCGTTGAAGTCGTTGATGTTGTCTGAGTGGCAGCCGGTGTTGTCGCAGGCAAAGCACCCCTCAAAGCCGGTTCACCATCTGCTTGAGCGATCACTTCGGATCTGTGATTGTCACTTGCACAGCACACTGTTGAGCATGAAATTGTAAGAAGACACGCTAAAACAAACTTGCTCATGAGACACCTGACTACCCGACTGCAACTAATGAGGCAATCCTAGCAGTTGACCCGAAATTTATCGCGTCGATTTGAGTAATGTAATTGCAGAACTGAGGCACAGCGCGGATACTAGCGCATACGAGCTCCGCTGAGCTGATATGTCACCTTCGCTCTCGGCTGCGCCATACCTTCTTTGACGATTGAAATTCGCTCCAGTCCGTTGAACTGAGTTCCACCCGGAAGCAGACTGAGGACGATAGCTTCTTGAGCCATCGTTTTGCCGACCGGATGCTGATAGCGAATGAAAGCAGTTCCACCTTCGACTTTATCGACCCAGAGTGGTGTGCTCATCTCACCGTTAGACATCGAATAACTGCCGGGCTGCCCACCGATGTTCCAGGTGTTGTTCGTGTTCAAACTAAACGCTTGCTCGGCACCGGCTTGAAACTCAGGCATCGCTTCGACTTTGGAACGCTGCCCCTGCACTCGCCAGGAGCCCATGAACCCCTGGGGAAGGACGACTTGCTTCTGAACAGTTGCCTGAATCGGCGGACGTTGTACTGGTTGAGATTGCTGGATCGTGGCGTTAAGAGGTCTGCTCGGTGGTGCTTTGACAGGAGCCTGAGGACGCATGACCTGCGGCTGAACCATAGTCGGAGCTGGATAAGAATAGTCTCCGGCGCCTTCCATCACCTGGTTGGTCTTAATGCCGCCCTGGAGCGGTTCTGCCGACACTGCGGCGCTCGAAATCTGAACAGCGACTGCCGCCAACATCAATACAAGTCTCGTGCGCATTACGCCTCCTTACAAACCGCTGCACTCATAATGCCACGGTCGCGGCAAATCTACCGCTTAAGTACAACCGAACGTCGATGGCGAGAATTCGCCTCAGGTCGATTGTAGCGCTATGAGATAAATTTCACCAGCAAGATTAATGCACCGCCAGTGCGCAATTCAACAAAAAGTCCGGAAACCAGCTATTAGAGACTTGTTGCAGGAATATTCATTCCAACATCGCCCGATTTTTTATCTGACTCCGCAGCTTTTGACTCAACAGCTGTGGTCTCAGCCTTAGCCTCGACCTTTCCAGGCGCAGCTGTATTGGTGTCAGCCTTAGCCTCGACCTTTCCAGGCGCAGCTGTATTGGTGTCAGCCTTAGCCTCGACCTTTTCAGATGCAGTTGTAGTCGCTGCAACCGGCTCTTCATCGCTAACAGCCTGCGCAAGCACATCCTTACCAGCCATCTTGCTGGCGGTCAGATTGCAAAACTGGCTGAGAACGGTGTTTCCCGTAATGGAAGCAACGTTGTAGTTATTGATTGCCTGAACCGCTTCTTGATTGATCATTTTATAGCGGCACTCGATGCGTCGATCCAGGTAGAGTTCTTTGAGAAGCTTGGCCTCTTCCGGACCACCTGTCGCCATCAAAAATGCCAGCAACGCAATCTGAGCAGCAGGCGAGACGATAGTCGGACTGAACATAGCCACGCTCAACGTAGTGTTTACGACCTTTGCAGTGGCGTAAAGTAACTTGCTGCGGTGGTTGTATTTTTGCAGTTTCGCTTTTGTTTCCAGCACCACTGCATCACGCTGCAAGCTGCTCTCCATCAACTTCTTGGTAGCAGAGTCCAGTTTCAACACGCTGAGCGGTTCACCAGGCGTAGCAGGAGGAGCTGAATCTTTTACTGAAGCAGCCCAGGCAGTCATAGCTACAAGAGCGCGTTTCGCATCATCATCTCCGACAATTGAAGCCAATTGCTTGACACCATCATCGATGTTCCGTTGCTGTTTTACCGGATCGCTCATGCCCAGTCCTGAGGCAATCTGCATCAAACTCGAAACTACTTTTGGATGAATGGAATCATGTTGTTTCTGTTTGACCCATTCGACAGCGGCTTTACTTTTCAGCTTCTGCTTTTCGTCCAGGATGACATCAGCAGCTTCGCTCGAAGCCTGGAAGCCTTTGTAAGCAGTCATAAACTCTGCCATGTCAGAAACTTTAGCGATCGACCGACGAAGCGACCCTTTATACTTCTGCTCTTTCAACTTGATCTCTTCTGCACGCTCATCACGTTCAAACGCTGAGCTGACCAGCTGATCAATCAGTTCCTCTGGCGCGATTTCGGTCTTTGAAACAACACCTTTCAGCTCTTTACCGGCTTCACCGTGGACACTAGCAGTGTCGTTCGAGCCTGCGTCTGCAGCTCCGGCATTAATGACCGCACTCGGTACAGTATTGACCGTCGAATTAACAGCGATTTCTGCAGCGCGCACCTGACCGGCAAATGTAGCCAAACAAAGTGTTGCGGACAGCACGCGGATCTTAAATGTAGACAAAAGAAGACACCTCTAACTTCACGACTGCCTCAGCAGTAATAAAAATGGATTGCGTAATGATATCTCTAAAAGGGTTATGTCACCTTAACCCGACCAGAGGTTGTAATACAGTCAAACACTTGAAAGCCGCAAAGGGTGTCAAGTGGAAACCGAATTAATAAACGCATTAGTGAGTGCGCCGTTTCGCTGCAATTGAAATTGGATGTGCGTTTGGCCTAGACATTACAGGTTTGGCAACCACGACAGGTTTAGTCACGACTGAGTTTTTTGGAGATACGGCCGGCTTAGTTGACCCAGTCTTAACTTCCGCTTTGACGGCTGTACTAGCGCTGACCGAGCTCAAAGAAGCCGATCCCCCTGGCGATGGTGCTAGAGACTCATCAGCTGATTTCGCCGGTGCTGCAACGGTTGCAGCTGCGCCTTCTGCATCATGCGAAAAGCCGAGGTCCTTCAAGCGCTGGTAGGCAGTCTTTCCAGTCGCCGAAGTGGGGTCGGCCAGAACTATTTCAACGAGAGGATTCAAAGCCTCAGGGTATCTCTTTTGAGCTATCAAAAGATCAGCTTTTAAAAGCTGAGCGTCGCGCTTCAACTGGCTGAATTTCAATCCAATCTGTTTTTCTGCTGCGCATTGTGCCTTCAATTCATCGTGTTTAGAAAACGCAGTCGCCATCTTCATATGTGCATCGGCACTATCAGCCAACCACTCAGATAGCTGATAGATAGGATCATGCAGACCTGATGGACCAGAAGCAGCAAGAGCAGTTCTCAACTCAACGATTCTGTTTTTTGCATCTTTGACTGTGAGCGGCAGGTGTCCATATGCGCTGGCGCCCTTTCTGCCTGGAGTCGGCGCTTGAGTCGGCGCAGGAGCTGCGGGAGCTGGTGCGGTCAATCGCTGCGCCTGCTCAGGTGGATATACCGGTGCTGACGGTCTCAGTTCCGCCCCCGGCAGTGGTGCAACTGCCTCGTTCCCAGGCAAAGGTGAACCGCCCTGAGCCAGACAGGGAGCCGCTGTAGAAAGACAGAAGACTAGAGCCGAAACAAATAATTTGGTTTGCATAGATGTCCTTGAGACGAGTCACGAGCGCGGTGTCATTGGAAATGACCAAATACTCAAATCGTTCATGATTTTACCAAATGTAGAGAGATTGCCTGTATCAGGATGAAATACAGTTAGGAACTTGGAAAAGTGATCTGTGGCTTTCCCGCACGCACAAACAACACGAGAGAACTTGATTCGATAATTCTTAAACCAAATACAAGGGGTCGCCCGTTGAGAAATCAAACACTAGTAATGAGGCGTCACCTATGCAAAGGAAGCGTCACCACATTTAGTATCGCCCATCACCACAATCCATTTAGTCACGCGAACCATCCATTACCCCCCAGTGGTCAGACACCAGGAAATCCGCAAGAGGTCGAAAAGGAATTCGCCAGAAAACGGAAACACAAATCGCCAGTCTACAGAAGCCCAAAAGCCCCATTCGTGGGGCTTTTGGGCTTCTACACTCTTACCGAATAGCTGATCTGGTTACGACTGGCTTTCGTAGCCAACTTCGGAGCAATCAACCAGCCTTTTTAAACAGAGGCGTTATTATCATCTGATCTGCTACACCAACGGCAGCACCAAGCGCTGCTCCTCCTAGAACTGCCCACGGTGATTTGCCGTAAGCATAACCGGTAGTTGCACCTATTGAAATATCCTCTGTGAGAGGGGAATGAACACGCAGTCCAAGCTCACCAAGTGCAAGGGGAGCAAGACCTGCTATCGCCATAGTTGCCAGTGTTTCGCCACGTGAACGTGTCAAAATTGCTGTACCAACTCCTGCAATGGCTACATCAATTGCAGTTTGTTTACCTTTACTCCACAGACCTTCACTTAATTGCGACGGAGAAGCCTCAGCAGCTTGGCGTTTAGCATCAAATTCAAACATTTGTTATTGCTCCTAGCTAGAAACGACGAATTAGACTCGTGCCACACAACTTAGTCGGTTTCGAATCAAACAAATGTAAAACCAGCCGCGGTAATTACGCAGCTGGTCGAAATAATTTGGTTTTTGACGCACTAACTTACTGAAAACAGGTAGTAATCGCAGCGAATTACAAACGGCATTTACGGTCGACAGCGACTGATGCATATTGCTGATAGGTGCGAATCAGCGATCTGATCTGAACTATCGTACGTTCGCGCTTCTCTAATCCAGCGTACGCCTCTCTCAGGCGTTCCACCGAACAACCTAGAATTGCCGCCGTCACTAATGTACTGGTATCCGTGTTTATATACTCCATGCAAAGCCCCCGCTGTGCAGTTTCAAGTTGGTCCATAGATTTTTCGTACGCTGATGACATAGTGCACAGTACTGCGTGACAATCTCGTGAGCGTCAAGAACTTATCTTTTGCCTGCCTGGTATGCAACAATTCATGGCTGCAACAGGCTAAAGGTGCATCTTTGCAAGCGCAACGCTTACTACGGCGCAAGCCGACCGATCAATTAATCGATGAGGCGTACGGCGAAAGTCGGCTGATGAAGAAAAGCCTTTCGGCCTTCGATCTTCTTGCATTCGGTGTTGGTGCGACGATAGGTTCGGGCATTTTTGCCCTCACCGGCACTGCTGCTGCCGGGCAAGTTTCTGCATCAAAAGATTTCATTTCGACTCCCCTGATCAACTTTTTACTCGGCTCACCGATGGGGCGCGATGGCGCTGGACCAGCAATCGTCATCTCCTTTTTAATTGCTGCGGTGGCATGTGGATTTGCCGCACTATGTTATGCCGAACTGGCAGCGATGATTCCCGTCTCGGGATCCGCCTACACATTTGCACAGGCCGCGCTGGGAGAACTGATTGCGTGGATTATCGGCTGGGATCTCATTCTGGAATACGCAGTCGGTAACGTCGCTATTGCCGTCAGTTGGTCCGACTATTTCTTGCACCTGTTCCATGGTGTGACAGGGATGCAGCTACCGCTTTGGCTTACAACTGATACTGGCACGGCTTTAACCAGAATAAAGGACCTTGCGTTAGACAGTCCACAGCGCCAATTCTATTCATCTCTCACGCTGCCTGATGTTTTTGGTCATCCGCTGGCCATAAATGCACCAGCGTTCTTCATTGTCGCAGTAGTTACCTGGGTCCTCGTTGTCGGCATCAAGGAAAGCGCCTGGGTCAACACGGCAGCAGTGGCCATTAAAGTGATCATCGTATTGTTTTTCATCATATACGGTGCTTTCTTCGTGCACCCGGAAAACTGGGTCCCGTTTGCTCCACACGGTCTCTCCGGTATCATGGGCGGTGCGGCGATTGTTTTCTTCAGCTTCATTGGTTTCGACGCCATCAGCAGCACTGCAGAGGAAACAAAAAATCCGCAGCGAGACATGCCCATTGGCATGATCGGCAGCCTGTTGATTTGCACACTGCTGTATGCGGCGGTATCACTTGTGCTTACAGGCATCTTGCCATACCAAAAATACGCAGACGATGCGGCACCGGTGGCCACGGCGCTGCAAGTGGCGGGCAATCCCTGGGCGCATCTGATCGTCAGCGTCGGCGCGCTGGCGGGCATGACCTCCGTACTCCTGGTTTTTCAACTGGGGCAACCGCGTATATTCATGGCTATGGCTCGCGATGGGCTGTTGCCGCCATTTTTTTCAAAACTGCATCCTAAATTCAGAACTCCATATATTCCGACAATTCTGACGGGCGTAATCGTGGGCGTGTCCTGCCTGTGCATTGATATCGGCCAAGCTGCCGAGTTGACGAATATTGGCACTCTTGCCGCATTCATAATAGTCTGCGCAGGCGTTACAAAGTTGCGAAAATCTGAACCGGACCGAGTAAGACCCTTTCGATGCCCCATGGTTCCACTAATTCCTATTCTGGGCATCATTTCCTGCTTCATCCTCATGCTCAGTCTGCCGCTGATTACATGGCTGCGATTTTTCGTCTGGATGGGTGTGGGCGTAGCGATCTACTTTTGCTACGGCTACAAACACGGTCATGAAGAAATCCCGTATGTTCCAAAAGAAATTCCTCCAGACGACGAGACAAACATTCCCATGCCTTAAGCGCGCCCGGATCATGACGCGCATTACGGGCACTCGACACATCACAGGCGCCACCACATTCACGTCGGTAATCTCAGCGACAGAGCGGATGTAAAGAAGACAAGCAGGGCGCTAAAGCCGCAAGGATGTTGAATCGATATCTTGAACTCAAAACAATTTCGTTTTGTTGCAAACTAATCAAACCTAATTTATCAGCGCTTGATCTGTGCTAATTTGGGCATCTTGGCAGGTAAATAAACGGAGCTATAGTTCATGTTTATGCGATTGTGGACTTTTGTGTCATGCACTGAGCTACCTGCAAAGATCGCGAATCACTGAAAGCAACAGCATTCGAATGAGATTCACGGTTGATGACATGAAATAAAGCTTGGCGCTCGAGAAATATTTTCTAAATGGAATCTGACGCGATATTCGAAGAAATGGCGACAAAAATGTTAACCACAATGGTTACCGTGGAGAAATTGAAGCGCGATGCTGAAAAAGCGTTCAACGACCACGATTACCAGATTTCAGTCGACAAACTCAAAGAAGCAGCGGGCATAGTTGAATCTCAGCCCGGTACGGCAGCGCGCATTGAATTAGCCAGTATTTTGCTGCCTTTATCTACCGTTTTCAGAACTGTGGGCGATACCAGTGAGTGCGAAAAGCTGTACAAGCAAATCATCAGCCTGTGCACCCAGCCTCTGGAAAAATCGGCCGAGGCAAAGTTCGGAAGCAGCCAGGTAGACAGTTTTATGGAGCAGATGATGCCCGGAATGGAAGATATGTTGGTGGAAGCTCACTACGCGACCACCATGAATATCCTCAGCATATGCGCTGAGAATTACCAGAAACTACTGACCGAATCAGGTCGAAACGAGGAAGCAGAAGCCCTGAAAGAACAACTGAAAAGTTACCTGGCCTAGCCGGTTCGGTAATACATTGACAATGGTGCTATAAATGATTAGTTGAACAGCACAATTCTCTGATACCGGATGCAGTGGCGACGCCGACAGCGCCGAAAGGTGCAAAGCAGCAGACATAGAGGTTCAAATCTTGTTGAAACACACCCCAGATACCTATTCATCTTACTTAGTTCCAAAAGCGGAGACTCCGATGGCTCACATTACTGACGACCTCAGGATTCAGGAGATCAAAGAGCTCGCTCCCCCGTCGCATCTGACTCGAGAATTTCCTTGCACAGAACAAGCTGCTGCCACCGCCTACGGAGCACGCCAGGCGATCCACAACATTCTGCACGGCGAAGACGACAGATTGCTTGTTGTCATCGGTCCCTGTTCCATCCATGACCCTATCGCAGCAATCGAGTACGCATCTCTTCTTGCCGCTCAACGCGAAAAGCACAGCAAAGATTTGGAAGTGGTAATGCGGGTTTATTTCGAGAAGCCTCGCACCACAGTAGGCTGGAAGGGACTCATAAACGACCCGGATGTAGACGGCAGCTTTCAGATTAACAAAGGATTGCGCGTTGCCCGCCAGTTGCTTCTAGACATCAATGAATTTGGTGTTCCCGCTGCCTGCGAATACCTTGACATGATCACGCCACAATACATTGCTGACCTGGTCAGCTGGGGTGCGATCGGCGCTCGCACCACCGAGTCGCAAACACACCGTGAGTTGGCATCGGGTCTGTCATGCCCTGTCGGTTTCAAAAACGGTACAGACGGAAACATCAAGATTGCCATCGACGCTATGAAAGCTGCCTCACAACCGCATCATTTCTTGTCGGTGACCAAGGGTGGTCACTCTGCCATATTCTCGACCAATGGCAATGAAGACTGCCACATTATCCTTCGCGGCGGCAAAACGCCTAACTACGACGCAGAAAGCGTTGAAGCAGCAGCGCAGCAAATCAGCAAAGCTGGTCTCAAGCAACGCCTCATGATCGACGCAAGCCACGCCAACAGCAGCAAAAAACATGAAAATCAAATTCCAGTTTGCGCCGACATCGCCAAACAAATTGCCGGCGGCGACTCCCGAATCATGGGAGTCATGATTGAGAGTTTCCTCGTTGCTGGTGCTCAAAACTACTGCGGCTTGCGGGCTGCTGGTCAGCCGATTACATATGGCATGAGCATTACAGACGGTTGCATCGGCTGGAACGAAAGCGTTCAGATTCTTGAAGATCTGGCAGCCTCAGTTAGAGCACGTCGCGAAAAGGCTCCAACTAATTTCGCGCCTTAGGGCATGAATCTGCACTTGAGCAAATCGATTTGGCAACCTGGATCATCAACCTGCGCCTGAGCGCTACTTGATGGGCTTACTGATTTGCAACATCTGTTCAGCACCGATTATGTCGCGTTGTTTGACAGGAACGATTTCACAGGCTAAACCTAGAGCGCGTAATTCATCGATAAGGCGTGGTAAGTATTTGTGCTCAGCGACCTGGGGCCCTTGCAGGGGATAAATGCGCACATCATTCTTCGTCACTCGCAGCAGTTCTTTGACCGCGCGAGCATGAAAATCATAATCCAGCGTGGAATTCTGCAACATGCCACCAGATTCAATATCACTGTAAATAAAGAGCAGATTGGCGCACAGGGTGGTATCAAAATGATTACCAGCAAACGGTAAATTGGGCAGCACACCCGGAACATACCGGCCAATCAACTTTCCATGTACAAAATCTTTCAAAAACCGATCCATAGCCTTGCGTCTTTGAGGCACTGAGACTACTTCCGGATAGAACAGCGACATCGCTGATTTTTGCTTCTCGTACACGATGGCTGAATGGTCATCGATGATATTGCGCAAAGTCGCTACGTCATTGACGTACAAAGGGTCGCAAGCCGTGACCTGAATACCTTTCGCCGCCGCATCCACTGCAAACGCAGCCGGACCGGAACTGCAGTCTAAAATTTGCTTTCCGCGCATTTCGTCGAGATTCAAGTTGAACATCGCGACATACTCGTTGATGCATCTTCCGAAGAAGACAACACCCTCGAAATCGAATTTGACGGGCTGATTCATTAACTGACCGCCTCAGGAGCAGACAGCAGTATACCAATCAGTTCCAATTTAATTGTTGGGTGAGCCGATTTCATCTTCGTTAGAGCCACCTTGAAAAATTTCCGCTATCGGCAACAGCATCTCAAGGGACGCTGAAATGACCTTCGCGATACGCGCCCTGGAAAGACTTTAGCGGTTCGTGAAGGTGCTCTTCTACAATTTTCTTCATGCTCTTGTAGTTGCTTTGCGATTCTATGTTTGTGGAACCAGGCACCAGAGCAGCTCCCATCGTGAAGAATTCAAATGGGTTGTTCTTTCTTGGCGAATCAAGTTCCTGGCCGTTCTCTCCCAAAAATTGATACCAGGATTTTTCAACAGAGACGCCGGCAGGCACGCCTGTCACCGTAATTGGTGACTTATAGCTGCTCACAAGAACTCGGTCAATTTTGACGGCGGGGTTCAGCCGCATGATTTTCCAGTTTGTAGGCATATAGGAGCTAAAAACGAGAGTGATCGGCTTATCTGACGGTCCAACCTCGACTTCTACGTTTCCAGGAAGATTGAAGTTATCCGCTTCCTGACCTTTACCAGCGTAGACCGCGACTACCTGGACATTCGTCTTTCCAGAATTCTCAGGGTAGCTGACTGTACAGTGCTGGGAAAGTTGCTTGTCGGTGGCAGCTTCAATAGACTTTTGAATGGAGGCAGTGTCAACGTAAGGCTGCGAATTCTGAATGAATGTAGGCACCGGCACCGGTGCAGGTTGGGCACGATGCAACAGCATTTGAGAGGCACCCAAAAGAACACAAAAGACCACGGCAAACACACCGGCACCTACCAGGAAATTCTTGTTTATGCCCGGGCGCTCGCGATTGGTGGGGCGGTTGGGATTTATAGGTCCCTCGGATTCGACTGGGCGGTTGGGATTTATAGGTACCTCGGATTCGCCTGGGCGCTCGGGCTTTTCCCAGTCACGCACGCCGGCGCTGGACGACCTGGCATCTTCGTGGCGAGGATTCAATGTTGTTACGGCAATGTTGTTGGAAGCGTTATATCCGCCACCTCTATCGATAACTTCGAGTGCTTGAGATAACTCCTCCATAGACTGAAAACGTGCCTGAGGCTGTTTTTGCATGCATCGTGCAATCACTGCTTCCAGGTTCTTCAGCAAAGCAGTCATCTGCACTCCCGTGACAGAGCTGATTAAGGGCACATCTTCAGTGAGATGCAGATTGAATGTTTCCAGTGCGCTTCCACCCATGAATGGAGGCTCACCACAAACTGTTTCGAACATCAAGCATCCGAGCGAATAGATGTCGGAACGAGCATCAACAGCTCTACCGCTGCACTGCTCAGGACTCATATAAATAGGACTGCCAAATATTTCTCCCGTCATCGTCAGACCCTGCCCGCCGGCGCCTGGACTTACTAACTTAGCGATTCCAAGATCGACTAGCTTGACAAAATCTTTACCGCGATGGGAAAGAACGACAACGTTATTGGGCTTCAAGTCGCGATGAATGATTCCCTGCTCGTGAGCATAGGCCAGGGCGTCAGCCATTTGAATGAACATGCGCACTGCGCGCCAATCGGGCAGCACATGCTGCTGCTTCAAAATGTCACCCAGAGCGGGTCCGTCCAGAAATTCCATGACAAAATAAGGTGTGCCACTATGCGTAGTGCCAGCATCAAGCACACTGATAAGATGCGGATGCGACAACATACTCATAGCTTTGATTTCTTGCTGAAAGCGAGCTGCAGCAAAGTTATCCAGAAACATGTGCAGCGCCTTCACGGCCACGGGCTTGTTCAGCGACAGATTGGTCGCTTTGAAAACGGTACCCATACCACCCTGCCCAAGGACTTCGACAATTTGATAACGGTTGTCCAGGACCTCACCGATAGTGATGCCTGTTTTTGCAAATATTTGCCTGGCCTCAAATTCGTCCACTTTTCCCCGCTACCTAGCCTATTCTGCACAGTTCCGACCGGTCGCACGGGTCATGGATTGGGGTCACTCGTCCAATCTGACAAAGGCTCTCCGTCTCGATGGACAAGTTTCTCCGCCCTTCGGTAAGTGACCTTTTCATCAGGATATTCAATCACGTCTTCGGGATGTGGAATACCGACATCCAAGATCTCGAGCACGTCGTCAGACGTATTAATGAACTGATGAGCGATTCCTCTGCCGGCTGGTTTGGAAAAACAAGAGCCAGGTCGAACTTGATAGGTCATGTCCTCAAGTCGTAAAGTGCCATGACCTCTCAGGACAAGAAAAAATTCTTCCTGCAGCGAGTGCTTATGAAATTTGCAAGACTTTGCACCGGGCTGCAACCGATCGATATTCACATACAAGCGCTCTGAACCGCCAGCCCGACCAACCAACAGGGTTGTCAGTAAAGGCGACGCGTCTACACAATCTTCGGGAATAGAGTCTAAATTAAGCAACAACTCGCTACCGCTAAAAGCTTCAGTATAAAAGATCTGCGAATGTCGCGGCTACGATTTATTAGTAGGTTTTATATCTGTCGGCGTTTTGTCCGCTGGCATTTTGTCGACTTGCGCTTTGTCTGCTTGCGCTCTGCCTGCTTGCGCTTTGTCCGCTTGCGGTTTGTCCGCTTGCGCTTTGTCCGCTTGCACTTTGTCCGCTTGCGCTTTGTCTGACTGCGCTTTGTCTGCTTGTGTTTTTTCTGCTTGCATTCTTTCTGCAGGCATTTTCGCTGCTTTCGTTTTGTCTGATTGCGTTTGGACTGAAGGCACCTTAGCTGCCTGTGTTTTAACAGCTTTTGTCTTCAGGTTTTTCTTGACGACTGAAGACTTTGGCTTGATGCGCTCGTCCAAACGTGTCATAGCGTTTTGATAAGCAACGATTTGAGTGCGCGCATCGTTGAGTTCCGTTGCTGCCGAGACGGCATCCTTCTGTGCGCTCTCCAACTCACGTCTACTGATCACGCCCTCTGAAAATAACTGCTCGAATTGAGTGGCCTTTTCCTTCAATTCCTTGCTGCGCTGCTCTTTGTCTGCGAGCAACTTCTTCGCACTGGCAAGTTGTGAGGCAATATCTTTGCGACGCCCGGCTAAAATCGCCGGATTTGCGTAATCAGGTACTCCGAAGCCCGGAAAAATCCCATCAGCAAAGACGGTCGGAGTGTCTGGCGGCGGGGGCGGCACAAGCCCAGGACCTGGGTGTGCACTATGTTTAACCGTCTTCTGAGCTTTAGCCGTGGCCGCAGTGTCTGTCTTCACTTTCGCCGGCTCCGACTTTGATGGGGCAGCATCCTTAGTTGCGGCTTTCGAAGACAGCCCGACAGCGAGCGATTTGGGGGCACTTGAAGCCCCTACTTTAGCCGGTTGTGGCTGAGCCTGCACTGCCGTTCCAACTTGCAGAGCGGTCGCCAGAAATAGAAAGTTGCGGATGAGTCTTAACATGGCACGCGCAAAGTAGTTCTGAATTGCATTGTAAGGTATTCTCTAGCGATGGATCTTCAAAATAACATCAGAGTCTTATTCCTGGGCGACGTCATAGGCAAACCAGGTCGCCGGGTGATCAAGCAATTTCTGAGCGCTCATGCGCCTCAAGCCGATTTGATCGTGGCCAATGCGGAAAACGCAGCCCATGGGTTCGGCACGACCGAAAGCAACCTGCAAGAGCTGCGGGATGCTGGCGTGCAGGCTTTCACGGGCGGGAATCATACATTCGATCGCAAGGAAATATTTGAATTCATAGATCAGCAACAAAACGTAATTCGACCAGCTAACTATCCAGAAGGAACTCCCGGACTTGGTTCTTGCGTGGTCGAGACAGCAAACGGCGTCAAGGTCGGGCTTATAAACGTACTGGGCCGCGTCTTCATGGAACCGCTCGAATCGCCATTTCTGGTCGCTGAAAAGCTGGTTGATAAATTGTCAGCTGAGACAAACATCATCATCGTCGACATACATGCTGAAGCAACAGCGGAAAAAATCGCACTGGCCCTCTATCTTGACGGAAGAGTCTCGGCAGTCGTAGGCACACACACTCATGTGCAAACAGCTGATGAGAGAATTCTTCCGAAAGGAACTGCTTTTCTCACTGATGCCGGTTGCTGTGGCCCCGCCAACGGTGTCATCGGCATGGATCAGGCAGCAGTTTTTCGACGCATGGTTAAACAACTACCAAGCCGGTTTGAAGTAGCCGAAGGTCCCGCCATGGTCAATGGTGTGATATTCGAAATCGACCGGTCCTCTGGGAAGGCGACCGGCGTTCAGAGAGTTCAATTCAAAGAAATTTGCGACAGCAGCACCACTGAACCAGAGTCCAGAACCTCTAAAGTTTCTGAAAAGGTATGAGCGTAGATCTGCATCTACATACGCATCATTCAGACGGCACCTGGTCGCCTGCCGAACTAGTTAAACACGCAATTTCGATACAGCTCAAACACATTGCTATAACCGACCATGATTCTATTCTCGGAATAGAAGAGGCGCAGGATGCCGCGAGTGGCCAACTGGAAATAATTCCCGGTATCGAGATCAATACAATTTTCACGCATGCTTCAGGTAGAAGAGAAGACATTCACGTACTCGGCTACTTTATCGATCCAACTGATACCACCTTGCAAAAGGTGCTGGCACGACAACAACAAGCCCGAAAAGAACACGTGTACGACTCGATCAAAGCGATTGCAGCGCTCGGTATCGATATCACCCCAGACTCAGTGCAGAAACACGCCGGCATCGGGTCTATCGGGCGCGCTCATATCACGATGGCCATAGTCGAGGCGGGCGGCGCAGCCGATGTCAACGAAGCCTGGGAAAAATTCATGACGCGCAAATCGCCACATTACGTTCCGAGAAACAGCGTTTCACCGGCAGATGCCGTTCGCGCCATTAATGCCGCCGGTGGTATCGCATCGATTGCTCATCCGGGCGGCGCTAAGCACATTGACGCTCTCATCCTGCAGTTGCGAGAAGAGGCAGGTTTGGCTGCAATTGAAGCATATCATCGAGTGCATTCAAACGATCTGACAAATCACTTCATTGAACTGGCGCAGAAAAATAACATGCTCATCACAGGTGGATCAGATTGCCACGGACCGTTCGAAGACTATGCACCAACAGTAGGGTCAGTACCGCTGCCGCTAGAAAATCTACGCAAGCTGAGAGAATGCCATGCCAACCAGGCTCTTAGATGACTTTGTCCAGCTGCCCTTTGATGACTGAGATTTCAACTTCGCCAATCTGGCTCCAGACAGCTTTTCCAGACTTATCCAGAATCACTTCGAAAGGTATGTAGCCGGTTTTGCCAGGCGGGCTGTAATAAGTTCTGATCAGCTTTTTGGCATCTTCGTTAGCGGGGTGATCGACATCAATAACGATAAATTTCACCTGCCCCTTGGGAATCTTATGATAGATGTCCACCAGTCTTTTGGCCTGACGATTAGTATTCAAATCACAGGCAGCACCAAAGAAGATCAGTGTGGGCAGGTTCGGATCGATAGAAGCGTTATCTATATCCGTTGCAACGATAGGGAATCCGGCATCGATGTCCTGGGTGAAAGAAATTCCGGGACGAAGCTTGAGATCCTCAGCGGCAAATATTTTGCTGCCACTCACCACCAGTGCTACCACTGCCGCACTGACTGCCAGACAACTTTTTGAATAACTACCGCTGCTTGATTTCATAGTGCTCTTATCCACAAGACGAAAGGGTCTCTTCAGGTCTCCACCAGATGAATGCCGCCAGTCAGCGACTCCGACCCCGGCATTTTCGCCTGATCAAGGAGACAATGTCCAGACTCAGATGTTCCCCAAAAGTAAATGCTAGCTTAATTGCCGACCGAACGACGATTGAAATCGCTTGCTTTCAGGTTATGGACAAATCTAGACCATTTCTGGGAATCATAACTGAGACAATACTCGTAAAGACTGCGCAGCAATCTCTTTCCAGATGCAGACTTCCCCGTGAATTTGTAAGCAGAAAAATCCTTCTGTCCGCTTACAACGTCTTTTAGTTTTTGCTCCACTTGATCTCTTCCAGTTCTCAACATTGCCATTTCGCAGTGAACGACGCGATCGACATTGTTCCGCGGCGGTGAACTCAATTTCTCAATCAACCATTGAGCCAGGACTTCCGTAGACGGAGTTCTGGGGTCAGCGGCTTTGAGATATTCGGCGAATGCTTCGAGAATCAAGTTGGACCATCCAGTCAAGAGTTCTTTGTTTCAAACAGATCAGTTTTAAGCGAGCTGTCCGAGCCGATGTAAACCAGGTCTTTCTCTTGCGACTATAGCACAGGTAAACAAGAGGTCAAACGACTAATTTGCAACAGGCGCCAAGTTCCTGCCGATTTTGACCGACAGTTGTGTAGCCCGAAGGTCCGCTGTTATCAGCAGCTTGTTACGATACAAATTAAAGTTTTGAAAGTGAATATGCATATAGGTCATTAGCGCTATAATAAAGACACTTGAGGGCGTTCTAGCTCAAGATTCTTTTTCAAAACCGTATCTTGTTTCGCTGATCTCCGGAAGACCTGCCGATTGGGTCCTACCCGAGATGAACACTCAAAGACTTTCATCGGCTGCGGCTTTCCGACTCGCTGATTTGCTGGCGAACGTAAGTCATCAACCACTTTCGTGTCGTCATATGTTCTGAAAGCCGGTAGGTGAAACCTATAAGCATTTTCTCTTGTGTACTTTTCGGAGTCGGGACAATAGTTAAATCGATGGTGGGTCGACAGGATCCACAAGTCAAGACAACATCAACAGCGAAAGTCAACGACTCGGAATTTTCCAGCCTTCTGACTGAAGAGTTGCTCGAACAAGTGAACCGACCCGGTCAGTATCTTGGAAACGAGTGGGGCGCGGCGCGCAAAGATTTCGAACAGGCAACGGTCAGACTGGCGTTGTCTTTTCCAGACCTTTACGAACTGGGAATGTCCAATTTCGGGTTGAAAATTCTCTACCAGATTGTCAATGCCACCGAAGGTCTGCTGGTTGATCGCAGTTATGCGCCAGGCTCAGACCTGGAGAAAATTTTACGCGACAGAAAAATACCGTTGTGGGGTTGGGAATCGCGACGACCGCTGAGAGATTTCGAGCTGGTCGGCTTTTCGCTGCAGTACGAGCTTTGCTACACGAACGTCTTGAATATGTTGGATCTCGCCCAGGTGCCAGTCCTGGCTGCAGATCGCACCGACATTTTCCCGCTTATCTTCGGCGGCGGACCCTCAGCGGTAAATCCGGAGCCAATGGCGCTATTCATGGACTTCTTCATCATTGGTGACGGCGAAGCCGCGATACCAAATACGATGAAAATTGTACGAGAGTTCAAAGAACGTTATCCCGATGCTCAAGGTGCATGCTATCGCCAGAGGCTGCTGTCCGAGCTGGCTACCCGTGTGGAAGGTCTCTACGTTCCGTCTCTTTATCAATACAACAACGACGGCAAAGCACCCAAGCCAGTCGATCTGAAAACATTACAACCGAGTCAAAACTGCAGCGTCGATCACGAACACTGTTCCACTGCAGATATTGCCACGCCGCTGCCAGAGCGCATTCTGCGCCAGACAATCCCACTATCGAACGACAATCAGCCGACAGCATCGCTCGTCCCATACCTGTCACTCGTGCACGACCGAGAAGTGCTGGAAGTGCGCAGAGGTTGCGACCGTGGCTGCCGTTTCTGCCAGCCTGGTTACACCTTTCTTCCAGTCAGAGAGAGATCGACTGAAGACTTGCTGAAGCTCTCCAGTCAGGCACTGGCCAACAGCGGTCACCAGGAATATTCAATGTTGTCGCTTTGCGTGAGCGACTACACCAGTCTGCACGAGTCGGTGCGGGCCCTCAATCAAGAGCACGCAGCCAAACGATCCTCGCTGTCATTTCCAAGTCAGCGAGCCGATCGCATGAATCTCGAACTGGCCGAAGAGCTGAAAGCGGTGCGTAAAAGTGGTATCACCCTTGCGCCTGAAGCAGGTTCAGAGCGGCTCAGAGCGATCATAAACAAAGGGCTGTCGCATCAACAAATCATCTCTGCAATAGAAGCCGCTTATCAGTCGGGCTGGACTTCTGTGAAACTGTACTTCATGTGCGGACTGCCTCTCGAAGAAGACTCCGATCTGGCCGGCATCGTAGATATTCTCAAAGAAGCAACTATGCACTGTCGCGCCATCAAAAAGACAGATCCCGTAAAATACAAAAAAGATATCGACTTCACCTGCACGATTTCAAACTTCGTGCCCAAGCCGTTTACTCCGTTTCAGTGGTTCGGTCAAGTGACACCGGAAGAGACAGAGCGCCGGCACAAAGTGTTGCGGCAGAAACTCAGGGAATCAGGGCTGAGAAATGTGCAGCTCAATTTAACCGACACCACAATAAGCTTGCTCGAGTCCGTAATCTCTCGCGGCGATCGAAACGTCAGCAAGATGATTTACGAAGCATGGAAAGACGGCGCCGTTTTCGATGCCTGGGACGAACATTTCAAACCGCAGATCTGGCACAATGTCGCCGCCCGCATGAACACTACATTGATTGATATGGCCTGTACCGACAGACCGGTTGGCTCCGAACAGCCATGGGAAGCAATCCACATCGGGCTGAACAACTGGTGGCTCGTAAAGGAATGGGAAAAAGCCGTAGCGGCAGTCGAAACCGCTCCGTGCACCGAGAACCTTTGCCATGCTTGCGGCGTCTGCACCGAACTCGATACCACGCATCAGCTCTCTGCACCTAAACCGGAAGTGATGAAGAAAAATCCTTTCGTCAAAGAGCTGGCAGTAAAAGTCGAAGAATCAAACGGTGACAGTCATCCGTCGCTGTTCTTCACAAAACCACCGGAGGCACCGGTCAACGAAGCACTACAGAGAATTAGATTCAAATTCACCAAGAAAGGTGATTTGCGATTTATTTCTCACCTCGATTTGCAGCATCTTCTCGCCCGCGCATCGCGTCGGGCAGTTTTGAATGTTGCCTATACAAAGGGATTCAATCCTGCTCCTCGACTGAATCTTGCAGCACCACTGGCGCTGTTCCAGGAATCAGAATGTGAAGTGGGCGAAGTAGATCTCTCAGTTGTCGTCTCAACCGACGACTTCATCAAGCGCTTCAATGCGCAGTTACCTCCTGAAATACAGATGCTCGAAGCCAGAGAAATTCCGGTTTCGAACATGGCCCTGGCTTCCATTCTCAGCTCTGCCACATACAGAGTTCGCCTGGTTCGATTTGCGGATGCCAACGCAGAACGAACTGAGCTGGAGGCATATCGAGCCGCTTTGAACGAACTGATTCAGAGTCTGCTCGCCAAAGAAGAAGTCTTCTTACAGTCTCCTGATGCCGATCAAGCGGGTGGTTCATCCTCCCAAAAGCTCGCGCAGAAAGGATCAACTGAAAATGCAGCGCCCAACGTTGCAAAAAGAAAAAACATTCGCCCAGGAATCCTTTCCATCGAGCTGGTTGATCCCTCAACTGGCACTCTCGAACTGGAACTTGCTCACGGACCAGCAATGCATGTGAAGCCGGACCATGTTTTGAAGTGCTTGCAACCAGACGATAAGCCTTTCCCCGAAGCTGTCTGGCGGATTACCCGCACCCAGTTGAAGGGACGGGGCGAAACTCCTTTGTTCAACACCTAAATCCCATGTTCAATCAGATTCAATCAAAACCCAACACTTTTCCAAACACCGGGCTAGCAAATGCAATCGAGCATTCAAGCCCGACTCGACTGATTTGCGCTCCGAATACGGTGCGTACTCAATTCAATTTTTCAAACCAATAAGAGGAACCTTATGAAAAAGTCACTTGTAATCTCCGAGCAAGACAGCATTGCGGCGATACTCGAAAACGAACGTGTGGTCGAGTTCTTCGTAAACCGCGGTGAATTGCTGCTGGGTGACATTTATTCAGCCACCGTGGAAAACATCCTGCCCGGCATCGACGCTGCTTTCGTCAACCTGGGCAAAGACAAAATGGGCTTTCTCCACGCCAACGACGTGCCCGGGCAGGGTCTGTTGAAAGAACGCCTGGTACCCAAACAAAAATTACTGGTGCAGATCACTAAAGAACCAACCGGCCACAAGGGACCAAGAGTTTCCACAGCAATCAGTCTGCCTGGAAGATTCCTTGTACTCGTTCCCGAAGAGCGAGGAGTCTCGATTTCACGACGCATCAGCGAAGCGAGAGAAAGAGCCCGCTTGAAATCAGTGGTCAACCTGATGAAGCCTCCCGGCGTCGGTCTAATCATCCGTACAGAAGCTAAAGCACAGGGCGAGAGTGAACTTTTCGAAGATTTCGAGCAGCTCTGGGATCGCTGGCAGACGGTGGTTTCAGAAGGCGAGGCTTCAATCGGTCCATCGCTCATTTATAGAGACCAGGATTTGTTGTTCCGCGTCATCCGTGATGCTTATTCCAACGATGTAAGCGAAATCATCTGCGACAGCCAGGACGGGCAGAAGCGCGCCCAGGAATACTTGCAAGGCTGGGCCGGTCGCACGACGCGCGTCAGTTATCACACTGGCGATGACAGCTTGCTGGTTTCAAAAGGTGTCGATAAAGAGATCGAAGCCGCTCTCTCCGACCGGGTCGAACTGCCAAGCGGTGGACACCTCAACATTCAACCGACCGAAGCCCTGACCGTTATCGACGTCAACTCGGGTCGATTCACAAGTTCGCGCACCCAGGCTGAGACCGTGCGCAGAACCAATGTCGAAGCGGCACAGGAAATTCCGCGGCAGTTGCGATTGCGCAATATCGGCGGCATGGTGATAGTCGATTTTATCGACATGGACAGCCGCAAAGACCAACAACAAGTCCTGGAAGTTTTCCAGAGAGTGCTGGAAGAAGACCGTGCCAAGCCTCAAGTCGGCCAACTTTCAGACCTCGGTCTGGTCGAGTTGACTCGTCGCCGCCAGGGTCAGAGCCTGCGTGAGCTCTTCACCGTTCATTGCACAGGCTGCTCAGGCTTAGGCGTAGTGCCGACGCTCGAGCTTGGAACTGCCGAACACCGTCGTGTAATCAGCTTCAAGAGTCCAGAAGAAACGACCAAAACTCGCGGCGGCAACAACCGCAGACCACTCCGGCAGCAAAATGCCGGTGGTGGACAGTTGCGCGCAGCAACCGCTCACAACGGTCGAATTCTGCCGACAGTTGACGAAGTTGAGGAAGAAGACTTCACAGACGTGCCTGAGGAAATTCTGGATCAAATGCCGGACGACCTGCTCGCCGACCCAGCCGAACGCGAGTTGAAAGGCGGCGTAAAAAGAGCTGCATACAATGAATCGGAGTCTGAAGACGAAGAAGACAACGATCAAGCCCAGTTCGACGCGCACAACGAAGACTTCGCCCCTAAGGCCAATCTCTTTGAAGAAAGCTTCAGCGACGACGATGAGGAAGAGTCGACCACGTTGACTGAAAACATCACTGCAGTCGAACACGTCTTCAACGAAATGGGTGCACGCCCGCGCCAGGAAACTCCGGCCGAACAAATCGCCGCTGAAGCTTCCGAAGTGCGACCTTACGAGCAAGCTGAGCCACATGTTCATGCCGAGCCGGAAGAGTCGAGCCAGGAGGAGCAGCCGGAAGTGTCCGTGGAACACGAGACAGAAGAAGATCTGGTGTCGTTTGCCGACAGCAGTCCCTTCCAAACTGAATACGATCCTGTCACAGGAACGTATCGGCTCAAAGCTCGAGTTGTCGAGTCTGAAAGCCAGCAGGAAGGTGCTTCTCAACACTCCGAGCATCACGACCATGGTCACTCCCATGAGCACGAGCATGAGCATTCGCACGAGCACAACGGCGAGCATGCTCACCAACACGAGCACGGGCACAATGAACATGAACACTCGCACGAGCATGGTCATGACCACTCTCACGAGCACGGGCATGAGCAGCATGGACATGAATCCGGCTCTAGCTCGATGCAAGGAGAGCAGTTGAACTTGTTCGGTGCAAATGAACATGAAGACACCTCAGGCTCACATCAATCTGAAGCTCCAACCTGGAACGACACCACAGGCGATGCCAGTGAAGGCGGACAGGAAGAGCACAGCGAACAACATGAGCAGAGTGTCTATTCAGGCTCGCAGCAGTGGGGCGAAGATAACGGCTAGTCCGGTTTAGTCACACTTCAGTAATAATTCGACGCTACTATAAAGGACATCAAGTTCGTTATAGGAAACCCGCTCGACTGCCAAATGCTCGCCAAACAGGCTCATGCGCCTCTCAGAATAATGTCAGCTCGCTGTTGTTATCTGAAAGGTTGAAGAGTGGTAAGCGCTTAGCAAGCGACAGTCAGCTCGAATCAGATGGCGGCACCTGTAGGTAATCTCTGCATAGTGCAACCAACTGAAAGAGCAAAATCAAGAGCAATCAGCGTTTTGCAGGAGTATTACGTTTGATGAGCGCCAAAAAAGCCCTGTTCCAGAGCCCTGACGCATCCTCATTCGTACTTCTACGCATTGACGGAAACAGATTAGCTCTTGATAATAATAGAACGGCAGAGCAACGCAGAGGCCCAACCTATGCGTTTTCTAACAAACACTCAGCGACCTCGGGTTAGCTGGCTTGCTAGGCTTATGCTGTTTTCGCAATCAACAGAGACTCTGACTTACCACTTCGCGAGGTTAATATGCGACGACGTCATGGGAAGCGCGGTGCAACGCTATCTTTAGTGGTCGTGACCACTTTAGTAATCATGGTAATCGGCATGGGGATATTCTTCCTCAGCAAGTTACTGGGCGGTGCCCGAGAACTGCAAAACGCCACTGACTCAGGCAACCTCAACGTCGCCAAACAAAGTCTGCGCTATCCGTCGCTGAAACTCTTCAACGGTGGACCCTACGACATGTCTGGTCCTCGTCTGGCTCTAGCCCAGCAAAATTTCGGACAGCTGAGAGATCCGGCCACCAACGAACTCGATCTGCTCACGTATAACCGAGCAGTCGGACAGGCGATGCTGGTAGCCATGAATGCTGCATCGGATACTAATCCGCTTGGTGTCTCAGATGCTAAAACGCTAATCGATCTGCTCGCCAATCCTAATGATGGTATCGGTAAAGCTCTGGCGAACAAATTGGCCGGCGACCAGCAGATGGATATCAACTTCAAAAACCTGGCGCAAATTGCAAGTATAAAGATGCTCAATAACGGCACCGCCCCTGATAACGTCAGTCCGATCAAAGACGTTTCTTACATGGCACCCAATACCGCCACGAACTTGCAGCTCAACCCAAACACAATTCCTCCGGCATTCAACAATCCGACTTTCCTCGGCAGCACTCTCGTCAGCCAGGCCGGTTCGACTTACTTGAAGGGATATTCTTTCATCGACATTCCGTCAGTAACCGACAACTCGAGCTACCCACTCATGGGCGTGCCCCTGCGACCAATGACGAACCCTCACCTGGTAAGCGAGTACGACTTCGGACGCCTGAAGCCAACTCCTCTTTCCGGTGCCAGCGGAGCAGTTGCCAGTCGCATTCCACCTAATGCATTCAAGTCTGGCGGCTCAGGTTACGAGTCTCATCAGGGCAAGCTCGCAGGCGCCACATCATGCGCCATTGCCGGCACAGTCGCCCTGGCAGGACAGTTCACAGCCAGCATCCCATGCGGCTTCATCGCAGTCATGAACGGACCAGGCCAGTCTCCATTCTCCGGCACAGGCCAGCTCAACACTCAGCCTCCAGCGGCAGGGTTGAACGCCAACGGTTACGGTGGCGGCGGTCGCGACATTTTTGCCGACGTGCTCATGTACAACACGGTCTACGTCACCGCCAATGGTGCGATGTCACAAAATCCACAAAAAATTGTCGACATTCAGGACTGGAAGAAAGCTCAGATAGCAGCCGGCAATCCAACCACGCCGGTACCTGCCAACCTCGCTGATGGACTCGATGGACCAAGTCCTAAACAGGCTTTCGCTGACGGCATTCAACCAAACGAAACGCCTTCGGCTTGCACAAACACCAACTCGTCAGCAGGTGAGCCGGGTTACAACCCTACTTGCGTAAACAACCTCACTTCCATGGCGACTGTATATGGCACCAACTTGCCTTCGCAGGGTGGCGCTGGTCAGTTGAACGGACTGATGGCTCTCGAACGTGAGAAAGCCGGTGTCATCAACCCACGTCCAGGCGGCGGACCAGCCGTAATCAACGATCTGCCTGCTTCTGCAAGCGGCGGTGTGTGCACTGGACTGAAGTATTTCCCGACCGCAATCGGACCAAACGATCCAATCCAGTTCGGACAGGTAGGAACGATCGGCAGCTTGCTGACCAGCTTCTCGCAGTATCCACAGACGGCATCAGCTGAGTCACAAATCTACTCAATCATGACTCTCAAACTGCATCAGATCAAACCGACCGCTTCCGCTTCGGAGATTCAAGCCGTTCTCAACACTCCGTTGCCGATGGGCGCACAGCGATTCATCTGGCTGGATAGCAACGGCACTTTCAAAGTCACGGACCAGGGCAACTTGCCCAGCTGGATCAACGTCTCCAGTATCACTGCCGACGGTTCAAGCATCCACGCCGACACCCGCGTCAATGGTACCGACCTGCCAGTAGTGCCTGCGTATGTAAACATTCCAGGTGAGCAAGGGTTCCCAAATCCATGGGACTGCAACGGTGTTGCCAGTTACCGCAACAACCTCGATTGGACCAATTCATCCGGTTTCAATTGCTTGCAGGGTATCTTGCGCTTCTCAAATTGCGCCTACGATGCCGGTCAACCCTGGCACTGCCCCTGCTAATATTATGGAAGCACCCGAAGGACGCGGATGACCATAATCACAGCTCGAACTCTCTGCATCGCTGCAATTGCGTCAGTCGCACTTGCAGCGACAGCATCTCGATGTATCGCAGACACAAACTCGAATGCTAAAGCTCAACCGAGGGTGTATCGACCGGTTACAGCAGACAGAGAATATGCCTGCGAAAATTTGAGCCAGCCGGTCGACATTCCCAATGTGCCGACATTCACAGGGCGAACAAAATTTTTGACAGGGCTGCGTTATCCCAACGACCGCTCCGGTTACAGAATCGGTCTGACCTTTGCAGCGACAGAAGATGAAGGACAGGTCATGGAATGGTACAGAACAGCCCTGACTAGCTACGGCTGGAAGCTGCTCGACATGGCACCAGACGGCAAAACATTGACTGCAGTCAGAGAAGGCAGCACGTTTACTGTACGCATCAGCCCTAACAAACAACCCGGTTACCGAACCGTGGTGGTATTGTCTTTCAAGGCAGTGGCAAGGTAGAGAGAGATGCGCAAACTGGAGGCATTGACATTGGCGGCGGTGACGCTGGTCACTTTTGCTGCACCAAATTCAGTGCAAGCGATGACGCCCGGGGCAGACACGGCCCCTGTACGAGACGAAAAACCCAGCCAGCAAACATTGAACCGACTGGCTGAAGCAGTGGATAAGAATCCAAACGACGTCGATGCACGCTGTCAGCTGGCCGCTTGCTATGACCAGCTGGCCCTGCCCGACCTGGCCCGCGAACAATACATGGCTGCAGTCAAACTGGCACCAAACAATGCCCACCTCTGGATGCTGCGCGTCAAACAAGAGCTGAAAAACGGGCGCTCCGATGTAGCGATGCATATGATTGAGACTGCTCACGAGAGATTTACCGACGATCCTGAGGTACTTTTCTGGTACGGCAACTATTTTGCCGCCAGGAGCAAGATCGATGATGCCGCCTTTGCCTACAACCTGGCCCTGAAAAAAAATCCGGAAATCGAAGGGCTGCGCTCGGCTCTGGGCGAAGTCTGCCTGGAGAAAATGCGTTACGGAGACGCCCTCAACTTAGCCGAACAAGAGATCAAAACTCATCCTCAATTCTGGCTGGCCTACAAAGTAAAAGCCTTTGCCTTGATGGGACTGGGACGCACTCAAGAAGCGTTGTCACCACTGAGAGTGGCATATGCAAATTATCCGACCAAAGCCATCGTGGCCAAAACATACGCACGAGCCTGTATCTGGTGTGGGTATTTCCAGGAAGCGCTCCTGCCTGCTTTGATGTTTTTGAATACAACCTCTAACTTGACCTCCAACGACTACGATGCAAAACGACTGCTCAACACAGTTCTGACGAACCTGCCCCGGTCAATCGTGGAGAAGGAACTGCCCTCGATAAGCGCGGCAGTGCAAAAAATCAAGCCAAACGCTGCTTATTATTTCGCCCTCGGCGATACACTCGATCACGCCGGCTTGAACGACCTGGCTATCAGCCAGTATTACGCAGGTCTGCAGATGGAGCCAAACTTTGCCCGGGGATTGTTCAGACTGGGCAAAGACTTCGAACAAGCCCGCAGAGACTATAAAGCAGCACTGATGCTCTACGCTAAAGCCAATCAGCTGGCGCCGCAAGACCCCGAAATTGCTACTTATTTCTTGCGCCTGGGCAGACGCTATAAAAATAGAGACAATGACCTGGCTTGGCAGTTGAAAGATTACTTCCAACCAGCGATACCATCTGTAATACCGTTTGACGTAAAAATAAACGCCAAATAATTGAAGCCTTGAGTTTCCTTATTGCTCGAGGCGCGTTGGCCGAAGTTTGTTCGATGCCGGTTAAGGCGAGATGCCGAATTAGCGCCCGTCTATGCGCTTTTTAGCCATACTCAAGCTGAAGCCGAACCGCACCGCCGATGATGTCATCTCGGGAGGCAAGATACTGGCTTCGACATTAGCGCGCGGATCATTGCGCAAAAGCTCGTAGACAAACTCTTTGTCGGTCCTGAACTGCTGGTCTTCGACATAGAAGGCACCACAGAACTGTCCTTTGTACACATAACCGAGGCAGGTTGCCGAATTAGATGGAAGCGTTATAGCCAAACAGGCGGTATTGCCTTTGCTTTCGAACCAGCCGCAAATGTAGTCCATATAAGCGCGTGCATCATAGTCGTCGTTGCGTTGCACCGGGTAACCAAGGAAGAGCGCAGACATGGCGAGAGTGACATTCTCGGGCAAATCGTACATTTTGACATCGGTGTCGGGCACTTCGAGGTCGGCCAGCATATTTTGCAAAGACTGCTCGGTAGGCTGAGTATCAGGCATAGACTTGCAACCGTAGATGCAGCCGACAGCGCGTCCGCGATAAAGCAACATGGCAGAACGAGAAAGTTTGCTCTCACAGGCAGCTTTGACACAGCCGGTGCGCATGCCGCCTTCCAGATTGGTTATAAGCCACTCGACATCGTAGTCTACGATTTTGAACTCTTCCAGAGAGTCTTTATCAATTGGTGGCAAAATCAAATCGGTGGCGCGCTTCAAATGAAACTTACGCGGGGTTGATGCCCAGACTCCAAAAGCCCTTTCTGCTTCGGCTTCTTGCTCGAGTTGTATGGCCTGGTTGGAGGGGATTGAGATCAGTCGGTTCGGTACAGGATCAGATGCTGGCGGCGCGTTAGCCGGATACGGCATGGCCTGGTTCAGCCCTCCCCCGCGAGGTTGAGGAGGCGCCTGTGCTGCTGCTGGTCTGTTCGGCGGCGCTGGCGGGTTGGACTCGACCGGCAGGGTCTTCACTGATGTAGCCGGGTAATTCTTGTACATGCCGTCATCAGGGCGCGTCGAAGGAGGCACGATCACGTTACCTTGCTGATGAGGCGGAATAGTCTGCGATTGTTGCTCAACCGAAGCTCTGGGAGCGGGCTCCTCATTTTGCTGTGGCGGCGCTGGTGCAGCTACGTCTATCTCATCAAGATGCTCTTCCCAGCGGACATTTGGCGTAGCAGCGAGTTTGCTTACATTGTTGGAGAAACGAGCAGAAAGCAAAATGCGATGGTTATGAACGCATACGAACTGAGCCAAGATCTCTTCACCCGTCCGCAGCAAAGCTTGTGTGGGCAAAAAACCAGGAAGATTGTCTTTCGGGATAATGACTGCGTAGCCGCCAGGTTCATCTTTAACGACCTTGCAGACAACATTTTGACCAGCTTTATATCCCGATAATTTCCAGGGATTCAACGGACTCATCGAGAACCCTTATGTTTACCTCTTAGTGACCGTTTTAGCGTAGCTGAAACTCTCATTCTCACCTTTATCTTACAGGAAACAACTTGCTCCACACAGCTTTCCAGGCTTGTGCAAGTGTCCTGCTGGATATAGAAGCACCAGCCCACTGTTCTCTCTGTACCACATTTGCACTAGAATTCTCGCTGCAGCAGCTTGAATTTGCCGGAGTCGCTTCAACACAGCTACTGTTGTCATTTTTAAGCGTTTTATGACAGGCCAGACAGCTGCCTTTGCATTGCGCGTCGATGTCCAACCAGGTGTTGCAACGAGGACAATGCATACCCGTACTTTGCCCTGATGATGGGCTTAACGGGCATTTGCAGTGGGGGCAGATCAGGCGGTTTTGCAGCATCTCATTTCTTGCTCTTGCCTTCCAAATCACTGTGGGAGACTTCAATGAAATTGGCTAACTGTCTGCCTATAGCAATCTCGAGTTGATTCTTCGAAATTATTATCGGACCGCCCGGAATATTTTTTTGGACTTGAATACGCGACCCTTCGCCAATGCCGAAACGGAGCGCCTGATAGGTTATATCGTCACTTGTGGTTCGCTCGACGATGAACCATTGACCATCTTTTGCTTCGCTTAAAGTCAAAATGACACCTCAAAAAAAACTACGTGAACTTTCTCTAATCAAGTTGATGTTTTTCCGGCCGAACGACCGGAAGTTTTTCGACTTTCGCCAACTGGGCGGCTCATTGGCTGTAATACGGGCTTTTTCTGCTCCCGGCAGGTTGGACAGAGCCCGAAGATCTTGAACTGCGCATCTATTACTTCGAAGTTGTGACGAGCGCCAATTTTCTGCCCTGCTTCCTCCAGGAAGTGATCTTCGAACTCGAGAGTCATATTGCAACCAATGCAAATGATGTGCTGATGCGGCAATGTGTCTTGCTTGAGTTCGTAATGTTTATGACCTTCAGCAAAGTCGAGTTCTCTCAACAACCCGAGCGATGAAAGCAGCTTCAGCGTTCGGTAAGCTGTAGCCAGACTGACATTCGAGCCTAACTCGAGCAGCTTGGCGTGTAATTCCTCTGCTGAAAGGTGGTTGCCGTGCGGCAAGTCGCGAAAGATCTGCAAAATGGTTTCGCGTTGCGCCGTGATGCGGTGCCCACGTTTGCGCAATGAATCGAAAACGGGATCAGAGGTGTTCTGTCCGTCTGCTTGCATCGCCTTGACGTCGCTCGGGTCAGTCACAAAAGCTCCTGGCTATGTGGAAACAGAGGGTGCCGCATACATCATAAAACACGAACGGAGCCATAACAACCTGAGTCACCGTTTATACCAGGGCTTTGTTCAAATTAAGACATTCGCGCAAAAACTGTCCTGTATGCGATTCTTTGACAGCAGCCAGTTGCTCCGGTGTTCCCTCGGCGACGATGGTTCCGCCCCTGTCGCCGCCTTCCGGACCGAGGTCGATAATCCAGTCTGCCTGCTTAATGACGTCTAAATTGTGCTCAATGATCAAAACAGTGTTGCCTCCGTCAACCAATCGATTGAGAACATGCAAGAGTTTGTCTACATCAGCAAAGGACAATCCCGTTGTCGGCTCGTCCAGAATGAAGATAGTCTTTCCGGTCGACCGTCTCGATAACTGCTCAGCCAGTTTGACACGCTGCGCTTCGCCACCAGATAAGGTGGTAGCCGATTGCCCCAACTTAATGTAGTTGAGACCGACTTCTTGCATGGTCGTCAGCTTGGACTCAGCTTTCGGCACATTCTCGAAAAAGACGAGTGCATCTTCCACGGTCATCTCGAGCACGTCACCAATAGATTTGCCTTTGAACTTAACCTCCAGAGTCTCGCGATTGTATCGGGCGCCCTTGCAGACATCGCAGGTAACAAAAACAGACGGCAGAAAGTTCATCTCGATCTCATTCATGCCTTCGCCGCGACAGGCTTCGCAACGCCCACCCTTGACGTTGAATGAAAATCGTCCGGGCAGATAGCCGCGCGCCTTGGCCTCATTGGTGAGCGAGAAGATGTCGCGCACGACGTCGAACAAACCAGTGTATGTAGCGGGATTGGATCGAGGTGTGCGACCAATCGGAGACTGATCGATATCGATCACTTTATCGAGATTTTCGATGCCTGTGACGCTGGTGACGCCTTTCGGCATCGGCACCGGGCTGCCCAGGGCGTGCCTGAGATATTGATAAAGCAAATCGTTTACAAAACTGGATTTACCGGAGCCACTGACCCCGGTAACAGCAACAAATTTATTGAGCGGTATGGTGACGCTGACATCTTTCAAATTGTTCAGCTTGGCACCTGTAACCTTCAAATAGTGACCATTTCCAGGGCGTCGCTTCTTCGGCACCTCGATTGATTTACGCCCGGACAGATAAGCACCGGTCGAGGAATTCTTCGATTTACAGATATCATCTATGGTGCCTTCGGCGACCAGGTGACCGCCATGAACGCCGGCACCAGGTCCGATATCAATCAACCAGTCAGCCATGCGCATAGTGTCTTCATCATGCTCTACGACAAGCAGAGTATTACCCAGATCGCGAAGCTTCTTCAAAGTGTGAATGAGCCGATTATTATCACGCTGATGCAACCCGACCGAAGGTTCGTCCAGTACGTAAAGAACACCGGAGAGACCTGAGCCGATTTGAGTGGCCAGCCTGATACGCTGCGCCTCGCCACCAGATAAGGTATTAGCCTGTCGCTCCAGAGTCAGATAATCAAGCCCGACATCAGACAGAAACTTCAATCGAGAGGTAATCTCAATCAACACCTGATGCGCTATTGTCTGCTGGCGCGCGGTCAATTGCTCGGGCAAGTTCTCAAAGAACTGCAATGCCTTAACGACAGAAAGTGCACACACCTGAGCAATAGATAGACCACCGGTTCGGATAGCCAGACTCTCAGGCTTCAAGCGAGTGCCTGAGCAAGATTTACAGGGCATCTGGGTCATAAAATTTTCAATATCGGCGCGAGCCCGATCCGAATTTGTTTCGTCGTGTCGGCGTGTCAAGTTCGGTATCAAACCTTCAAACGGTTTCTTGTACTCCCAGAATTCCCGCCCATCATAAGAATCATGGGCAAGCTTGATTTTTTCCTCGCCGGAGCCATAAAGAATGACTTTCTGAGCTGCTTTCGGCAAACTCTCAAAAGGTACATTCATTTTAAACTTGTAGTGTTTGGCGAGCGAAGTGAGAATCTGCTCGTAATATGGATTGCCGGTCTTAGCCCAGGGATAAATAGCCCCTTCCTGCAGTGACTTCTTCGGATCAGGCACGACCAGTGAGGGATCTACTTCAAACACCGACCCCAGTCCGTGGCAGTCAGGACAAGCACCATAGGGGCTATTGAAAGAGAAAATTCGAGGGGAAATTTCGGCAAAACTGATATTGCAATTAGCGCAGGCAAATTTCTCAGAGAACAGCAACTCCTTTTTTTCACTGGCGGCAGCATCAACCAGATCGACCAGAACATTCGACTTGCCCCATTTCAAACCGAGCGAAAGACTGTCTGCCAGCCGCGATTGAATGCTTGGCTTGACGACGATGCGGTCGATAACCAGCTCGATTGTATGCTTCTTTTGCTTGTCGAGTTCTATGTCGTCTTCCAGGGCATGCACAACACCGTCGATGCGAACGCGCACAAAACCTTCTTTGCGCAAATCTTGAAAAAGCGACTGATACTCGCCCTTGCGACCGGATATAAGCGGTGCAAGAATCTGAATTTTTGTCCCCTCAGGCAAAGCCATAACACCATCAACAATCTGATCGATGGTTTGCGGATTGATCAGGCGATCGCACTGCGGGCAGTGTGGAGTACCGCATCTTGCATAGAGCAAACGCAGGTAGTCATAGATTTCCGTAACGGTGCCGACTGTAGAGCGAGGATTGTGACTGGTTGATTTTTGATCGATGGAAATTGCCGGACTCAGTCCTTCGATGGCATCAACATCAGGCTTGTCCAGCTGACCGAGAAACTGTCGCGCATAGGCTGAAAGTGACTCTACGTAACGCCTTTGCCCCTCGGCAAAAATCGTATCAAAAGCCAGTGACGATTTGCCGGAGCCACTAACTCCGGTGACAACGACGAGCTTGTTTCGCGGAATACTGATGTCTATATTTTTGAGATTGTGCTGGCGCGCACCACGCACCACAATTGCATCTTCGTTGACAGAATTTTTGCGTCCATTTTTAGAGCCGTTTTTTTCGCCTGCCATTATTTCCTTTTTCGAGCGTAAAAACGCTCAGACGAGACCACCGAAAATAAGCCGCCCAAGATTAATAAGAAATCTTCGGGTCGGAAGTCACAGCTTGCTCAGAGCTTTGCATCCTCGCTAAATATATCGCGATTCCAAGCGTTCTTACACGCTTTTCAGAAAAGCTTTTACATCTCAATCGGCATGGCGTCGACTCTTTACAGAAAGCTGGAGTAGACGGGCGGCTATTTTATCTGCCAATGGTTTAGCAGGTATCCCGGCTCGGGTAGATATCCTATAGGAAGCTGTCGCCATACCCCTGATATGTCTACTGGCTGGCGTCCAGACGACGGCGTGCACGGGATACAACCGTGCTCACCTTTCATGGCAACTGTTGGGATCCGGGAGAACTAAAATGTCGCAAAAAGACAGCTCTTCGAAGATTAAAGCTCAACCCGGTGCACCGGGCACAGGCAAGAGAGCGGGCAGCACCAAGTACAAGATGCAGGCAGCGCAGCTGGCCCAGGAAGCAGCCAAAATCGCAGCCCAGCAAGAGGCCCAGGCTAAGGCTCAGAAAGAAGCGGCTGCGCGAGGTGAGTCACAATCTGAAGACACGGTGCGTGGTCTGTGGAAGAGTCGAGTGCTGGCTTCTTACAAGAGCAAAGGAGCCAAAGATTCAAATACGCTTCTCGCCAAAATCTCAGACGGCAAGGCTGCTCTGGAAGTAGGTGACAGGCACAAGAGCGCAAATGTTCAAGAAGTGATGGTCTCTACCGTCGACAAGATGTTCGACGTATTCCAAAATTGCGCCTACGAATTCAATAAAATTGCCGCCGGCACGGAGCTTGAAATCAACTGGATCAGGCCTTTCCTATCGAAAGAAGTGACAGCCAACTGGCAGCAGCAAGAACACGCCAATCTGATCTTCAGCGGACGGGTCTCAACGCGTCGCTGGACTATGGTAGTCAAAGGCACTGTCGAAGAGGTCGTAGTTTTCATACTACCGGCTGACAAGTTAATCGGCTTCGCGCTCAGCGCCAATAACTTCAAGCCCTATTTCACGATGATTCCGATTAGCGAGAATCTAGATGTTCGCTGGCAGATCGAAGAGCACATCATGCCGCCTGAACTATTCCACAACATCTATAAGGAGCTCTTTAACGGACTGATTCGATTTGCGCGAGAAGAAGCACATCCAGACGAGGTTTTTACGCTCCGACAGATCGGCATCGAGATACCTACAGAAAACGAACAGGCCAAAAAAGAAGAAGAGATAGCCCGCCAGAAAGCTTACCAGGATGCATTTTTCCAGGATATGCGTTCTAGAGACGATTTTCAGACAAAACAAGTGCCTGAATTTGCTAAACCAGAGTTACCAAGGCAACTGCCAACTCCTGGAGCACAGGGCGTAGGCTCAGGCAGCTCGAGCGGATGGAAACAAGTACCAGACAGCGCTGCCCACAATGCCGACAATGCGCGATTAATGGCGGAGCGCAATCGTCCGATTCAGCCAATCACACCTGAAGCGGCACCAAAACCGCAGCCGGTCATACCGCAACAGGCGCCGCCTCTCCCTCAGATGCACCCGCAGCCTCAACCGCAACCGCACATGTCCAGTACGATGACCCCGCAGTGGCCCTCCTTGCAGCAGCAGCCCGTCGCACCACAGCCGCCTCTGCCGCAGGTCCAGCCTTCAGCACCGGTCGCGCCTCAGCCGATGATGCCGCAGGTGCCACCTGTGGTGCCATCCCCGCCTAAATTCCCTCAGCCTCAATATCCACAGGCGATGCAGTTTCCTCAACAGCAGCCTCCGCAAGCACCACCATATCAGCAGCCGGCGCCACCGCCGCAGCCGGTTCGACCAGCGACCTTCCCTGAAGCTCTCTCCGCTTTGCTTGGGACACTCGATCAGGAGCTTGAGGTTGTTGCCAAAGCAGGCTCAGATGCATTTGCGCAACGCGATCTGGCTCGAGCCGATGCCGCACTAAAATTCTCAGGACGGTTGAGCGAGTTCCGCACGCTGGCTCGAGAACTCTGGGAATACTACGGCGGCGGAAGCAAGCCCCAGTAACCTGTCAGTTAGAATCGCCAATCAGAATAACTGCAATTACAGAAAATGAGCGAATTATCGCCTTGAACTGCCGCGCTCCTTCGGTTCCGAAAGTGGCGCCAGCCCGGGCGGACGCTGAATTTCTGAGGAGCGCTGCAGTTGGTAGGTCTGCATACCCTGCTGGGTTTTGTTTATAGTGTCACGATAGCGCATCCAGCCATAGCCGACGGCAAAGAAAAGCACCGCTATTAGTGTCACGGTGAGGAGCATGTTCTTAATTTCAGAGCGCTGTTCCTGCTTGATTGCCGTCGCTCGAAGAGCGCGCGCGTTTTTAGGCTGCTGCACTGCTGCAATTCCGGAATAAGACCTTTCCATCTTCAATGGTCGTGAAACAGACTTTTCTATATCATCACGCAGTTCAGCCATGGTCTGATAGCGAGTGTCCGGTTCCTTGGCAAGAGCACGCAAAACGATGGCATCGACTTTAGCGGGCAAGTTCAAGTCTGGTCTAACCTCCGACAACGGACGCGGCGGTGAACTGATTTGCTGCGTCATCGTGTCGACGTAGTTCCTGCCGAGAAACGGAACTTGCCCTGTGAGAGCTTCGTACATAACCACACCAATCGAATAGATGTCAGATCTGGCATCAAGAGGTGCACCCATACACTGTTCAGGACTCATGTAGATAGGACTGCCCCAGACTTCGCCCAATCGCGTCAGACGTTGAGCTTCTTCTTCGAAACGAGCAATACCGAAATCGACGACCTTGACGAAGTCGTTCTGCCCATTGAACTTGCACAGCATGATATTGCCCGGTTTGAGGTCTCGGTGTATAACGCCGCAGCGATGGGCGTGATCGACCGCGCCGCAAACTTGAGAGAAAATGTCGCGGAACTTTTCTACGGCAAGCGGACCCTGATATTTCAATACATCAGCCAGGTTAACCCCAGTCAGATAATCCATGACGAAATAAGGCTGCCCGCGCACAGTGGTGCCGTAATCGTGAACCTGCACGATGCGCGGATGATTGAGTTTGCTTAAAAGTTCAGCTTCTCGCTGAAATCGCTTGACGATCAACTCGTCGTTCAGACCCTGCGTACGCAATGTCTTAAGGGCGACAATGCGCGGGTTTTTACCCATTGCTTTGGCTTTATAGACGACGCTCATGCCGCCGTGACCAAGCACTGACAAAACATAATAACGATTGGCAACGCGTGCGCCGACCAACAAATCTTTCGCATCAGGGGGAATGAAAACGCGATATCGAGGCAAACGACCACTTGCCATTGGCACAGGACGCACGGCCGGTGTTACCAATACTGGTCTAGCAAGAAGCCGCTTTAGTTGCCGGGTTTTCATCCTTAACCTTCGCTGTCTAATCAAATATTACTTCAAAATATGCAATTGACCAGGCCAAATTAAGCAACTGGTACTGCGGGAGACTGACCTCCTTGATTCAGGCGTCGCACCGTTGCACCATATTTGATACCAACAAGCGACCACACAGCGATAAACCCAGATCAGTTTTTCACGCCGTTCTTGAATACTCTATGGCACGCAGGCGTTGATCACGATCTGAATGAGCCCCATACCAAGCCCGATTCCACCACCAAACCACTCAAGCAAAATCAACTCGCGCGCACAAATTTCCTTGACCAGATTCTCCAGTTGCTGAGCTGTAAACTGATCGATTTTGCGCGCAATCAAAGAGTGAATACCAAGTGCTGGAATTGCTTGCCCGAGGAGTTCTCCAAGCTCACGCTTCAAATATGAATAAGCAAAAGTAGCAATATCTTGCTTGGCTCTTTTCAGCCAGATTTCCGGAATAGATTCGGGATTGAAACGCACAATCGCCGATCGAACAGTGCCCATCGCCTCGACTTCGACACGTTTTACCGACTCGATCAAATCAACCTTGTGCTCGACAATGAATGTCTCTACAAAGCTAATCAGATCTTGTTTGAAACGAGCGATCGTTTGCAAAGGCAGGGAACGCATATCAAAGTTGGCTATCTGCACGGCGATTTGATCTCTTATCCCGAAGCGCTTGATCAAATCATTGATGATTTTTTGCGACTCTTCCGGTTCTTTCTCCAGAAATGTACGCCACTCGTAACAGACCCTCTTAACGCCGATGATGCGAGCAAGAATTTTATAAGGACCGCTGGCGTGAGCTTGAATAGATTCATCTACAGCATTGATATTCTGTGGGCTGAGCACCGCAACGAGCACGTTTCTTACTTTCGTCGGTGTTAAAAATGCTTCGATAATGTAAGCAGCCAGTTCGTTGGCCTGATCAAGGCTGATGCGAGTGCTGAGGATGACCTGATCGAAAATCTTTTCGGTGATCGCGGCCACCTTTTGTTCTCGTCCCTGCTCAACACTTTCAATTGTTGATTCAACCAGGTGTTGAAGCAACGTGGGACTGAGTTCAGCCAGATCTGAAGCCAATCTATGCAATTTAGAAGTATCTCTGAATTCTTTGAGCACCGAGTCGACAAACATATCGACCGAGGTGTAGATATTTTGCTCAGTAACAAGATTTTCCGCTTGAACTTTGATATCGGTGGTCGTCAAAAGCTTGCTTGTCACAGTAGAAGCCACTGACTCGGCGAGCTTACTGCGCCGCTTTGGAAAAATTCCCGGCGTCAGAGGCAGCTGATAAGATCCGATCATGATCGGATTATATGGTCTGAAGAGAGCAGCAATAGCCATTCTCGTCGCAAACCAACCGTGAAACGAATAGACCAGCGGTGGAAAAAGAACTTTCCAAAAAATTACTTGTGGATTGGCGAATAGGGCTTCCAGACTCATTTGGGTCTATATCCAAAAATTACGCGGCTGAGCTGTGTGATAGATGACAACCTGGTAAGAACGAATAACGCGCGTGTTTCATAAAAGCAGTTTACTAGGATATCAACTTAAGATGGTTTTATTTTGACACTCTTTCGGAAGAATTGCCCGAATCGATGCCACGATAAGTGTTTAACCGTTGTCTTTGAGCAACTTAAATTGGCTTACTAATATATGGGCGCTTTAAGCTGTGCAGCTCTCATATAATGACTTCGTGTCAAATCGTTTTCAATCATCACTGCCCATAATCGCATCATTGCTGCTCACTGTCTTGAGTGGTGCCTGTGCCCCGCGGTCTGCGCAGGCAGCGCCGCTTGGCAATTTTGCCAATTTGATGCAGGCAGGCAAAACTTTCAGCAATCAAAAGGCATATTCTCAGGCGATCTCATACTTTCAGCAGGCTGTAGAAGCCAAGCCTGACAGCCCCGAAGCACGCTTAGAACTGGGCAAAGCTCTCTCACGCGCAGGCGACCAGGATAGAGCCCTTTCGGCTTTGTTTGAATCTCTCAAACTCAACCCCAAAAATGCCGAGACGCGAGCCGAGATAGCGGTGATTCTGATGAAACGCGGCAACTGGGATGAAGCGGGCGGGCAGCTAAAACAGGTACTTGATATGGTGCCTGCTGATAATGATGTGCGCGGCAACTACGCTATTTGCCTGGAACAGCTAGGATATATCGATGCCGCTGCTGAACAATTCAGCATCATTGTCAAAGCGCAGCCTAAAAGCGTTGAGGCAATCTACAACCTGGCCGTAGCCTTGCAACTGAAAGGCGATACGGATCAAGCAGCCGATGCATATAAAAGAACTATCGCACTGGCACCAAATCACTCCCTTGCTTATATGGGACTTGGTAAATGTTTTTTGGCCAGGAAAGATTACAAAAATGCTGCTTTAATTGAAAAGCGTGCTATTCAGTTGTTTCCAAATAACCACTGGGCTTATCTGGCTCTGGGCGATGCTTATAACGGGCTGGGGCAGAAAGGAGATTCTCTGGAGGCATATCGCAAGGCTATTCAAATCAGCCCAAAAGACCCAGCCTGTCGTGCAGTTTTAACCAATCTGCTCAAACAAAAAACCGCTTCTTTACCAAGCGCGTTTACAACGAGGTAGTGTTCGAAATGAAATTAGATCCGGTAAGAGCGTTGTTAGCAACTCTGCTTGTGATTGCAGCTGCATCACCAGGCGTGATGGCAAGCAAAGAACAAGACGAGAACGATATACAAAACGCCATCATTCGCTTCAAGGCAGGCATCGCAGCCAACCCAAATAATCCCCAAACCAGATTGAGCCTGGGGCGCGCATACTTGACCTCAGGCGACATCGCCGGTGCAGAAGAGCAGTTTAAAGCGGCAATCAAACTGAGCCCCGAGAACTCAGAAGGTTACATGGGTCTGGCCCGCACTCTGATTCGCAAGAATGACGTCAAAGGGTCGCTCGAAGCTCTGAACAAAGCTGTCAAACTGGACCCTGAAAATTCAGATGTGCACTATAAGCTCGGCCAGGTGCTAAACAGAGCGCAACAAACAGAAGAATCAATTGCAGAATTCAGGCAAGCGATTAAATTAAACGCGCAA